>CAYLYC010000071.1:0-6566 GCA_964387715.1 uncultured Eubacteriales bacterium
CTGTGTTCGCCCGCGAAGGTCACAAAACAACGGGCGACCAAAGGTCGCCCCTACGATGAAGGGGTTGGCAATTTCGCAACCGCCCAGGGTTGGTGTGGGATGGAAGAAGCGGGCGAGCAATGCTCGCCCCTACGATGGGGGAAGGTGTTTTTTAGGGTGGTGGAAAAACAACGGGCAACCAATTCGCCCCTACTGCCAAAACAATCCATTGATTTAAAGTTGGTTTAAGGAACGGGGTTATAATAAAGGGTAGAAGGGTGATTATTTCGTTATTGGAGGAGTTTGCCGGTACCTACGGCACTCTTAACGCAGGGGATGCCCTGTGGATTCTTCAGTATGCAGTGGGCAAACGTGCCTCATTTGCATAAATACTTCCCCCTACAGGCCAAAGGAAATGATATGGGACCCCCTTCCTTTTCTTCATTGTTTTTAGACCTTTGGCCGCCCATCGGCGTTGGACACCATCTCCCAACGCCGGTGGGCATTTTTTATGCCGGCAACAAAAAAAGAGAAGATTCGTTCACATCAAACGAGTCTTCTCTTTTTAGTTTATCGATTGAAAATTATTCCGCCAACAATTTTTCCACGCTGACCAGTTTTACGCACAGGCAGAACAGGCGGGTGGCGATCTCCAGATCTTCCATGGGAGGATAGGAGGGGGCGATACGGATGTTGGTATCCAACGGGTCTTTGCCGTAGGGGTAGGTGGCGCCGGCACCGGTGAGCACAACCCCTGCTTTTTTGCAGCGGCTAACGATCTCCTTGGCACAGCCGGGCAGAGAATCAAAGGCGATAAAATAGCCGCCCTTGGGCTCGATCCAACTACCGACGTCCAGTCCCTCCAACTCTTCCTTAAACACCTTCAGCACCATTTCGAATTTGGGGCGCAGGATATCGGCGTGGCGTTTCATGTGGGCTTTCATGCCTTCAATATCCCCAAAGAACCGGACGTGACGGAGTTGATTTACCTTATCGTGACCGATGGTTTGGATGGTGAGTTGCCTTTTAATATCCTCCATGTTGTTGTGGGAGGTGGCGATGGCGGCGATGCCCGAACCGGGGAAACTGATCTTGGAGGTGGAGGCAAATTTGTACACCATATCCGGATTGCCGGCGGCTTTACATTCTGCCAAAATCTCGATCAATTCATCCTGCACGTCGTCATACAAATGGTGGATGCCGTAAGCGTTATCCCAGAAGATGCGGAAATCCTTTGCCGCCGGTTTTAACCGGGCAAAACGGCGCACCACCTCATCGGAATAGGAATTGCCGGTGGGGTTGGAATATTTGGGCACACACCAGATGCCTTTAATGGTCTCATCCTCTGCCACCAATCGTTCGATCAGATCCATATCCGGACCGTCGGCTTTCATGGGAATATTGATCATATCAAAGCCGAAATATTCGGTGATGGCAAAATGGCGGTCGTAACCGGGAACGGGACACAGGAATTTGACTTGATCCAGTTTACCCCAGGGAGTAGAGCCCATAATACCGTGGGTCATGGCACGGGCAACGGTATCGTACATCACGTTCAAGCTGGAGTTGCCGTAGATGATAATGTTATCGGCAGGGACTTCCATCATATCTGCCAACAGTTGTTTGGCTTCGGGAATCCCGTCCAACACGCCGTAGTTCCGGCAATCGGTGCCGTCGTCACAGGTGAGGTCACTTTTACTGTCCAACACGTCCATCATGTGCATGGAAAGGTTCAGTTGTTCGGCGCTGGGCTTACCCCGTGCCATATTCAGTTCCAGATTTCTTGCCTGATACTCCTTATAGGCGGCGTGGAGTTGGCCGTGCAGGTCCTGCAGTTCTTCTTTTGACAGTTGGTTGTAGGGTTTCATACTTATATCCTCATTTCCTTACAGTATATCGGGTTAAAAATAGGTGACGTTCACCCGTTTGCCGATTTTTTTCAATGCCTCGGCAAGTTTAATGATTAGTTGCATTTTGATGCTGAAATTGATGGGCAGATTGGGGTTCTGGTGGGCAGGGTTCATCGCCCGGCCGATAAAGAAGTTAATATCGGTGGCGTCTTCCAGGATCATGCGGCAAAGCCGGGATGCCCCGTCCTTTTTATAGCCCCATTTTACATAGGATTCGTTATCCTCCAGATAGTCCTTGGCATATTCCAGCACCCGGTTGACCGTAATGACCCCTTCGGTCACCAGGTCGATGCCCTCCAGCGTGGCGGTGGGGGGAATGGCTTCATCCTCATAATCCAGATTGGGTTTGAGTTCCTTACCCAGATAGTCTGCCACCAGGGTGGAGGTGGTTCCTCCGCACACCACGTGCTTTCCTTCACTTGCCAAAAACTGGGAGATCATGCTTTCGGTCTCCTCATGCACCGCAGGGGGGCCGAACATCACGTTGAGCACCTCCCGCTTACGCAGGCGAATGGCACACACGGTGGTATCATCCCCCGGTTTGAACCGATAGAGGTTATTGACCTCTTCCAACAAAATGGTGGCCCAGGTTTTGGCGGAAAAGTTGGGGTCGTAAATGGCTTCCAGATATTTTATAATATCCTCCCGCTCCCAGCCAAACTTCCGGTCCAGCCCGATGCCGGCATGGGTCACCCCGTCGCTCATGACGATAAACAGGTCATTTTCCTGCAACTGGATACGGGAATGATAAATGGTTTTATCCCCGATCTGATGGGTGTGTTTTGGGGGGCAGTAATGCTTTCCGTCCCGCAGGACGATAATCAAGGGGTTATCGTACTGATACACCTCTGCCTCCCGGTTGTTGAGCAAATGGATCAGGGTAAAGGTGGAATAGGCCACCTCACGCACCGAGCAAATGGGCAGGGTGTCGGCAATGGTGTTAACACATTCCTCCATGGAAAGCCCGGCGGCCATCATGGTGGAAATGATCTTGGAGGTCAGGGTGGACAGGATACTGGCCTTTACGCCGCTGCCCAAACCGTCTGCCAACACGATCACCGTGGAGTTATCGTCCTGCTCCAGCACGTCAACATGGTCGCCGCACAGTTGTTCCCCGTATTTCGTCATGCTTTGGGTACCAATATCCGCAAACAAATTATTCATCGGTAATGGACTCCTTCAATTTGGTTAAGGCGATCTTGGTTTCGGCGGCGGTTTCGCCAAGCAGCGAGGCGATCTCCTGTACGATACGCATTTGTTTTTCTACCACCTTATCGGCTACGTCGGCGGTTTGGGCGGTAATGGCCTCTTTCTTTTGCCGTTCCAGGGTCTCCTCGGTGATGTTGCGCATATCTGCGATGAGAATATTATACGCCGCATCCAGAATAATGGTGATCTCCAGATAGGTGTTGGTTTCCGGGAGGTGGAGTTGATGGGTGGAAAGCCGTTGCTTTTTCTCCAGGGGAACGGTGAAGATCTCCGGCGACAGCAAATGAGAAATGGGTTCACCCATCACGTCGATGCGATGCTCTACCCCCAGCATATTCATGGCCGAGCGGTTGATCTGCTGGATCTCCAACTGGTAATTGAGCACGATGATGCCGTTGGGGGTGTTGTTGATGATGGTATCAGAGAAGGTTTCTGCCTTTTCCTTTAAATAGGGCAGACACATGGAGATATCCGCCTTGCCCCGGTAAATGGCGATGGCTTTATCCCGGCAGGTGGAGTAACCGCAACCGCCGCAGTTGAGTTCGTCCGCTTTGGTGGTCTTCCCCATCCGGGCCAGGATCTCGGTAATGGTTTCTTCCGAAGGCACCAGCCGTTGCCGTTTTAAGGGGGTAAAGGTCTTTTCCAAACTCCCGGTATAGGCAGTGGGGAAACGGGCGTCGCCGCTCACGTTCTGCTCCACCAACGACAGGTCCAGAATGGTGGTTTTGGTTCTGCCCGGACCGCCGATACAGCCGTCCTCACAGGCAGACATTTCGATAAAGCATTTATGCAGATTTCCTTTTTGAATGGCATCCAGGGCGGCGATGCATTGCTTCACCCCGTCCACCGAAATGTAGGTATATCCCTTTTTCTTTTTGCCCATGGCACGGATGATACCCCCGGGCACGGGAAACCGGGCGGCTTCCCCTTTCACCTTGCCCTCACCGGAGGAGGTGATGGTGATCCCCTTTTCCTCCAGCCAATGACCCAATTGGTCAAAGGTGAGCACCGCATCGGCGTATCCTTCGTACCGATCGGCTTCGTCCTTTTTGGCAATGCAAGGCCCGATAAACACCACCTTTGCCTGGGGCATACGGGCTTTGATATCCAGGCCGTGCACCTGCATGGGAGAAAGCACCGGTGCCAAATGGGGCAACAGGGGGGAATAGTATTTTTGGATGAGCAGATTGACCGAAGGACAGGCGGAGGAGATCACAATATCCTGCCCCTGCTCCAACAGCCGGTTATAGCCGTCACACACCTGCTGTGCGCCTACGGCGGCTTCTTCTGCGCCGGCAAAGCCCAGTTGCTTGAGAGCGGCTTCCACATCCTCAATGGATGCGCCGCCAAACTGGGCGGCAAAGGAGGGTGCCATACTGGCAATGACCGGTGCGCCCGAGCGCAACATCCCCTCTACCTTATACCGATCGGAGTAGATCTCCTTACTGGTTTGGGGACAGGCATTGTAGCAAAGGCCGCACCAGATACAGTCGTCCACAATAATACGGGCATGACCCCCGGAAAAGCGGATGGCTTTTAAGGGGCAATGGCGGATACATTTGTGGCAACTGCGGCAGTTGTTTTGCCGAAGTTTCAGATATTGTGCCATAGCAAGTCCTCCTTTTGATACGGAAACATAGGTTTGCCTCAACCGGGTTGCAACAAACCTATATGCCCGAAATCCTGCGGCGTGAAGCCACGCCGCAGGATAAGCGATTCTTACAGTTTTTCCACCACTTGGGTTTGGAAAAATTCGTCTACGTTTTCGGGGGTAATGGAAAATACGTTATCGTCTACCGTAACGCAAACATCCTTTTGGCAGTTGCCCGTGCAAAACGTGCCGGCCAATTCAACCTTTTCGGCAAGTGCTTTTTCTTCAATCAGTTCTTTCAGCCGTTCCACAACGGTGCGGGAACCTTTCAAATGACAGGAACTTCCAATACATACTGTTACTTTCATTTCGTTTCTCCTTTATTAGAACAGGATAATCAGGAATTGGGAAACCAGTACAACCGCAATCAAAGCAATGGGATAGGTTGCGGCATAAGCGGCGGCCACGTCTTCCGTACCGGCAACGTTGATCAGGGTACCAAGGGCGGGAGTAGAGGTCATACCGCCGGTGATGGAACCCAGGTTATTGAGTAAGCTGAGTTTCAGCACGTATTTGGCGAAGATATAACCCAGGATCATGGGAACGACGGTCATGATGATGCCGTATACAAAGTACATGGCGTCAAAGTTTGCCACAAATTCCGCACCGCCGGGGATACCTGCGCCTGCCAGGAACAATACCAGACCCAATTCACGGAACAGTTTTAAGGTGGACTGTTGGGGCATGATGCTGATCTTGCCCACTCTGGCGAAGTGACCCATAACGAGGGACACCAGTAAGCAACCGCCGGTGGTGGTCAAGGAGAAGCAAGTGCCGTCCAGACCCGCACTCGACAGGGGGATCTTGATCTTGCCCACCATGGTGCCAAGAATGGCAGCCAGGGAGAAGGCGGCAATGCCCATGTGGTCAATGTGGAGCAGATCGGTGACGGTCTTTTTCTTGGTTTCATCCGATTTGATGACCAGTTTTGCCCGTTCTTCTTCCATATTGGCTTTGGACAGTTTGGGGATGAGCTGTACGAACAGTACCACGCCGATCACACCAAAGATGTAAGCGATGCCGTGACCCACCGATACCAGGTTCACATATTCTTCAGCCACGGTGGCTTTTGCGGCGGAGAAGGCAGGGGTGGAGGTAAGAGAACCGGACAGCAGACCTACGATCATGGCCACGAAGCCGTCTTGTTCGGTAATGGTGCCGCCGTAACCGATGGCTTCACCCATATAGATGCAACCCACAGCAGACAGACCGCCGGCGATGATGATAACCAGACCCAACAACACGTAAGAAGTGAAGTTTTTCTTTAAGTTACTGAAGAATTTAGGACCGGCAATAAAGCCAACCGAAGTAACGAACAGAACGAGTCCCAGATTTTCTACAATGGTCAGGGCTTGTTCGGCGTAGTTCACACCCTCTACCACCAACTGATTTGCCAAGGGGGTGTAAAACAGAGCGCCAAACAGCAAGGCGACAACGAATACCCCCGCATCCCCCAGGGAGACCCCTTTAATGGTGATGCGGCCCAGGGCGTAGCCCACAAACAGAATGGCAAACAGGCACATCAGCAAAAAGGAGATGCCTGTTACGGGGATGACCCCTCCAAATAATTCCATAGTAATAACCTCTTTTCTTATTTACGGGCATAACTGGGCAACAATTTGGGAGAAACCACGTCGCTCTTAATGCCTGCGTCAGCACATTCTTTGGCAAATTTTTCCACATGATCCAAGGTCAGTTCCCCAACGGTCACGTCTTTGGACTTGTTGGCGGCGTTGCGACCGGCGTTACGGCCGAACACGATGATATCCAGCAGGCTGTTGCCCATCAGGCGGTTGCGGCCGTGGATGCCGCCCACA
>CAYLYC010000072.1:0-6523 GCA_964387715.1 uncultured Eubacteriales bacterium
CCTGCACCTGTTCCAGGATCTTGGCGTAATAAATGGGGGCTAACCGGAAGTTAATGAACCCGGCGCCGGCAATTTCTGCAGAATTTGCCATGGTAGCAGAAAGATCCAGCCGTTGGGTAATGGCTTCGGCAATGGCACGGGGCGCCATACGGAATGCCCGGGCAGATACCATAGCCACGTTGGCGGCATAGTCCCCATGGGTGCGGTCGGCAGGTACTTCGATCTTAAATTCCGGAATGGGCTCGGCAGGCAATACCCCGTCAGCCACCGCTTTTCCCAAAGCATCCAGAATGGCTTGTCTTAATTCAAAAACCGATTGTTGGGCAAGATTTGGCATAATGTTGTTCCTCTTTTCTTAATTCCCCGCAGTAAGCTTGATGGTGTTCACGCTGGCGGGTGTGCCGTTAATGTCCACGGCATAACAAAGTTTGATTTTAACGGTTTCCGGGGTCAGTGTCAGGTCGGTCACCTTGCCGGTGATGCCCATGGTAAAGGTATACGCCCCCATGGTGTATGGGCTTTCGTGACGCACACCCCGTTGAATGGTAAGTGTGTTTTGTACAGCGCCTGATCGGCACATGGTTATAACAGGTTGTCCTCCCTGCAGTTCCATGGTCAGCCGGGTGGTCACATCCCCTTCTTCGTCGGTGTGCTGGGTGTAGATCAGTTCACTCCGTCCGGGGGTATGGCGGTATGTGCCGGGGGCGGTGACGGTCATGGTTTCTTTCGCGTCATCCACCTGTTGGGTGCTGTGAAGACGTACGGTTACTTGTTTCATAGCGTTACTCCCATGTAATGCGGGTCACTTCCGGGATATCCTTTCCCAAAAACCGACCGGCAATCTCCGTAAAGGCCTCGGTTCGGTCGCTGACAAAGTATCCGCAGACTCCTTGGCCGGACTGGGGATTCAGCAGACCCTTTTCTTTGAGAAGATCGGCGGCAAATTGGGCGGTAGCGGCGCCGCTGTCGATCAGCCGGACGCCCTCTCCCATCACCTGCCCGATGACCGGAGCCAGTAAGGGGAAATGGGTGCAACCTAAAATTAAGGTGTCCACCCCCTGCTCTTGCAAGGGTTGTAAATATCGGCGGCTGACCGCCAACGCCACCGGATCGTCCCGGTCGATAAATCCTTCTTCCACCATCTGTACAAACAGTTGGCAGGGCTGACCGAAAACCTGAACCGACGGATCCAGGGCACGAATGGCCTTGGAGTATGAACCGCTGGCAACCGTGGCGGCGGTGCCGATGACACCGATCTTTTTGTTGCGAGTGGCGTGAACGGCAGCGGCGGCGGTGGGATCGACCACCCCCATAAAGGGTAAACCGCACGCTTCACCGATGTGATGCGCCACCGAACTTACCGTTCCGCAGGCGGCGATGATACATTTGACCCCTTTGGATTTAAGAAACTCAATATCCTGACGGGTGTATTGCTCAATGGTCTGGCGGCTTCTGGTACCGTAAGGCACACGGCCGGTGTCCCCAAAATACACCACGTCTTCATGGGGTAACAGACGGGTAAGGGCGTTAACCACTGACAATCCGCCCAGTCCGCTGTCGAAAATTCCGATGGGTTGTGCTTTGCTCGTAATAAACACCCCTTCCCTTTTTGTTGACAGAAATTTATTTTGCTTTTACCTTCACTTTAACCGCAAATTGAGCGGCGGTTTTCAGATAAGGCAGGTCTTCCATGTATTTGTTGGCGGTTTCCATCCGGGTGGGTTCGCCCCGGAGTGCGCCGGCAAGAATGACTGCGCCCACCACACTGCGGGCCTCTTTGTCGCCGTTGCAGTATACGTGGTTGAGCATATCAAAGAATTTTACCAAGCGCCGTTTGTCGTTGGCATCCAGCAGTTCCCCTAAATGAGGAGCGGCAACCTCTTCAAAGAAATGCACGTACAGGAACGTGCCTTGTTCGGTAACGTATTGGTTATAGGTTTCTTTGAATTGAGGGAATACGGTTAAAAACCGACCGGCAAGATACGCCGGGGAGGGGTCTTCGCCCGGGTCTGCCTTGGTGGGCAAAGCGGCGGCGGACACCTTTTTGGTGGCGGGTTTTACCCCTAAAAATTCCCGCAGGGTATCTTCAAAATCAAACCCGATGGATTTGGCGTCCTTGACCGGGGCATCCGCAGCAAACAACCAACTGGAAAGGGCTTCCCAATGGTCGGGGATGTCGTTGATCACCTTGGAATGTTCCAAAGAAAACAACTCTTTTTCCTGGTTGTAAACAACCCGAACCGCCGAAGCGCCGTTGGAAAAATAAGCGCCGTCTTCGGTATCCACCGGTTTGAAGCCCTTGGCGTTCAGTAAACCGGAAATGGTGTCAATAATCAAATTATATGCTTCTACGTTCATTTACAATACTCCTTTATTCACCGATGATCTTGATCAGCACACGTTTGTTGCGTTTGCCGTCAAATTCGCCGTAAAAAATTTGTTCCCAGGTGCCGAAATCCAACTTGCCGTTGGTTACGGCAACCACAACTTCCCGACCCATGACCGACCGTTTCAGATGGGCGTCGCCGTTGTCTTCGAATCCGTTATGGTCATATTGGCTGTAGGGCTTTTCCGGGGCGAGTTTTTCTAACCACCGTTCAAAATCCCGGTGCAAACCGCTCTCATCATCGTTAATAAACACACTGGCGGTAATGTGCATGGCGTTGCAAAGCAACAACCCCTCTTGAATACCGCTTTCCTCCAACGCTTGTTGGCATTGCCGGGTAATGTTGATAAAGCCCCGGCGGGTGGGGAGGTTAAAAATCAATTCTTTTCGATAAGATTTCATACCGTGTCCTTTCCGGTCAGACAAAAGACCATATATAATCAGTTTATTATAACTGCTATTTTGCCGGTTTGTCAATGCTTTTCCGGAAACTTCACCGGTTTTTCGCAAAAAGTTTGGTTCACATAGAATTGATGTGGGGGACATAATATATATTATAATGTAAGAGAACCGGTTTCTGCCATTGACAGCCCAGCCCTCCTTGTATATAATGTAAGTAG
This sequence comes from uncultured Eubacteriales bacterium, assembly GCA_964387715.1. Lineage (GTDB taxonomy): Bacteria > Bacillota > Clostridia > Oscillospirales > Acutalibacteraceae > UMGS1484. The sequence continues at coordinate 3,007 of CAYLYC010000072.1, forward strand.
GGCAGATACCGATTTTTGTTGCATTTACTTGGGATTTATGGTATAATTTCTTAATCATCTCCATAAATCGATTTTTAGGAGGTATCATGATGAAATTGATTTTCGCAATCGTTAATGATGATGACGCAACCAACGTTCTGTCTGTGCTGAACCGTGCCGGTTTTATGGCCACCAAACTTGCCACCACCGGCGGCTATCTGAAAGCCGGTAACACCACCTTTATCAGCGGTGTGGAGGACGAACGGGTGGATGAAGCCGTTGAGCTGATCGGCAAAAACGCCCGTAAACGCACCCAGATCATTCACGACACCACCTCTATGGGCACCTTTAACACCATGGCAATGCCGTTGGAGATCACCGTGGGCGGCGCAACCGTGTTTGTGCTGAACGTGGATCGGTTTGAAAAACTGTAATGGTTAGAAGTTTTTCGGAATTTGCCGGTAATGGGGGCACGGTTTCCCTGGTGAAGGACCTGTTGGAAAACCGTCGGTTGCCCCAGGCGATCCTGTTGGAAGGCCCGACGGGGAGCGGACGCACCACCCTGGCTCGGTTGATTGCCGGCGGACTGTTGTGCGGGGAAGCGTTGCCTTGCGGCAATTGCCCCTCTTGCCAAAAGGTGTTCGGCGCAGGTCACCCGGATGTGACGGTGGTACGGGTGGAGGACAAAAGAACCACCATCACGGTGGACCAGATACGGGACGTGCGGGCAGATGCCTTTGTGCTTCCGGTGGAAGCCGGTTGCAAGGTGTTCATTCTCCGGGGGCTAATGAACGCTCCGGCGCAGAACGCTTTGCTCAAGATTCTGGAAGAACCGCCTGCCAACGTGTATTTCATTTTGGTGGGTGAACATCGGAATCAATACGTGGATACGGTTTTATCCCGGGTGACGGCATTCTCCTTGGGAGCGGTCACCTATGAGGAAGGTTTGCCGGTGCTGGAACGGGAGAACTATCCCGTGGGTGAGCAGACAAGGGAACAACTGGAAGCGGCAGGCGGACTGCTGGGGGCTTTGCTTTCTGCAGACGACCGGTTGCAACTGGCCTGTGAAATTGCCCACGCTATGGGAAAGGCCATCCAAAAGGGCAGCCGCACCGATTTTTTACAGGCGGTGGCGCCTTGTGTGGATAAACGGGGGTTGTACGCGCCGGTTCTGGATGAGTTGTATGCCCTGTTGCGGGACGGTCTGGCGGCACAAAGCGGCAGAACGGCCCAGTCCTCGGTTGCCCAGGATCTTGCCCATCGGCTGACCGGGCAGGAATTGCTTCGCATGGGCGAAGTGTTGCGGGAAGAACAGATCAAATTGCAATACAACCCCAACGGGTGGCTGTTCTTCACCAGCTTGTGTACAAAATTATTACCCTATAGGGGTTAAACAGATATATTGGAGTGGAAACCATGCCGGAAATTATCGGAGTTCAATTTAGAGAAAACGGAAAAGCATATTACTTTGACCCCAAAGGAATATCGGTAAAAAAGGACGATATTGTAATCGTAGAAAATGCCCAAGGCATCGATTGGGGTCGCTGTGTCACCCCCAATCACTCTCTGCCGGAGGATTTTGACCGTCCCTTAAAACCGGTGATTCGGGTGGCGACCAAGGAGGATCTGGCAAAGATCCGGGAAAACGAAAAGAAAGAAGAACACGCCTTTGAGGTGTGCCTGGAAAAAATCAAGAAACACGGATTGGAAATGAAACTGGTTTCGGTGGAATACTGCTTTGACTGCAGTAAGATCCTGTTCTACTTTACGGCCGACGGCCGGGTGGACTTCCGGGAATTGGTAAAGGATCTGGCGTCGGTGTTCCGCACCCGTATTGAACTGCGCCAGGTTGGGGTTCGGGACGAAGCCAAAATGCTGGGCGGCATCGGTATTTGCGGCAGAGAATTTTGTTGCAGTCGATTTTTAAACGAGTTCCGTCCGGTTACCATTAAAATGGCAAAGGAACAAAACCTTTCTCTGAATCCGGTTAAAATTTCCGGAACCTGCGGTCGGTTGATGTGCTGTCTGGAATATGAGGAAGAGGCGTATGAGCATCTCAACCGCATCACCCCCCGTCCCGGTACGCCGGTGGAGACCCCAAAAGGAAAAGGGGTGGTGCAGGAGACCAATATCCTCACCGGTAAAATAAAGGTGAAAATGGACAATGCGCCGGACGCTATGCCGGAAAGTTATCATCGCCGGGACGTTACCCCCTTGCGCCGCAACGGTGAGGAAGGCAAAAAAAATTAGAAATTTATTCAAATTTGGCTTTTGGTGTTGCATTTTGAGAAAAATGTGATACAATGCACATAGAATCTGTAGTAAAAGGAGGTGCGACAAATGGCTTACAAAATTAGTGACGAATGCATCAAATGCGGTGCTTGCGAAGGCGAATGCCCTGTAGATGCTATTGCTGAGGGTGATGCTGCTTATGTAATTGATGCTGATGCTTGCATTTCCTGTGGTGCCTGTGCATCCGGCTGCCCTGTAGATGCTATCGCTGAGTAATTTACTTACTCCCATCGGTATTTCGCGGGAAAATGACCTGTTCTGTGCGTTAAGATGCGGTTTTTTCAAAAAAACCTGAAATTTTTCTTGACAAACAGGAGCGGGTTGTATATAATACCCGTAGAGATGCCCAAATTTTTAAAAAAGGAATGATTTCTAATGAAAAAAGTAATCGCTTTGGTTATGTGCGTAGCTATGATCGCTTGCGCAGTTGTAACCGTTGCAGCTGATGAAGTTGCTGCTACCTTTACTGTAGCTACCGTTGAAGGCAACAAAGGTGACGTTGTTACCGTTGACCTGACCATTGCTGAAAAAGGCACCAGAATCGGCGCTATCGGCTTCTTGTTCGATTATGACACCGACTATCTGAAATTCATCGAAAACCCTGAAGATGGCGTATACTTCGTAACTGGCGAAGCTATCAACGGCGGTATGGGTGTTGGTAACGAAGATACCATGGCTCTGCAAATCGCTTCTGTTAACGGCTTCTTCAAAGCTGGTACCGTTGTTACCTTGTGCTTCGAAGTTATCGATGAAATCCCCGCAGGCGAAATTGCTGCTGTTAACTGCACTGTTGACCCCGAAGTAACCGTTAAACCCAACGAAGGCGAAAACACCTATGACATCACCGTTATCAACGGCGGCGTTAAAGCTCCTGCTGCTGAAATCGTAGACGGCGGCGAAGATGGCGAAACCGGTACTACCGTAGTTCCCACTACTCCCACTGTAACCGTAACCGACACCGATCATGATCCCATGGGCGATGCTTCTGCTGTTGCTGTTGCTGCTGGTCTGTGCGCTGTTATGGCTGCTGCTTTCGTTTTCACTAAGAAAGCTCGCTAATCATAGCTAATTCGTACAAAATCGAGTAATTCGATTCACAATAACCGCTCCTCTTAACCGAGGAGCGGTTTTTTTGTGGCGTTAGCCGGGAAAACAATTGCCTCTACGATGGGGCGGCGGTTTTGCAACCAAAAACGCCTTCTCCTGGAGGAGAAGGTGGCAGGGCGAAGCCCTGACGGATGAGGTG
>CAYLYC010000073.1:0-6504 GCA_964387715.1 uncultured Eubacteriales bacterium
GCCCAGGAGGAAATGGGGGCGATCATGCAAACGGGAGCGGCAGTAGCGTCAATTAAGTAAGAAAGTTTTGCCCGGGAGACCTTGGCTTTGTCGGTCACCGGACGCATAACAGCGCCAACGGTCAGGCAGTTAAAATAGTCGTCAATGAAGATCAGAACGCCAAAGCAGAAGGTGGCCAACATGGCACCGGCACGGGTTTTGACGTGCTTGGCGGCCCAGTTGCCGAACGCACGGGAACCGCCGGCCTTGTTCAGCAAGGCAACAATGATGCCCAAAAGAACCAGGAAGGCAAAAATACCGGCTTGACCGGACACGGCGGAAATAATACCGGTGTCGGTAACAGCGCCAATGGTGTGAATGAGGTTAAAGTTGGTAGACAACAAGCCGCCTACCACAATACCCACAAACAAAGAGGAGTACACCTCTTTCGTCAGCAAGGCAAGACCGATTGCCACAACCGGGGGGAAAAGCGACCACAGAGTTCCTACCGGAGAGGTGATGCTACCGTTAAAGGCGCACAAAACGCCAAATCCGATAACAAACAGAACAATGAGCGCTTTCGGAATGAATTTTTTTGCAGTCATCTGAAAGACCTCCCAAATTATTGGATTTTATTTCTTGTTTATCATATCATCTTATTTTACAAAATGCAACAAAAAATCATTGAAAATCAAGATGCAAGTGAGTGTTTTTGTCGGTTTGTGCGTTTAATAGGTAGAAAGCGAAACCATTTAGTCCAAAGTAGTGCCAAATTCAGTGATATAGGAGGTTGATCAAATGAGAAAAATCGTTCAATTATTAGCAACGTTGCTTTCGGTGATTTTGGTTATCAGCAACCTGCCCATGGCCACCGCAATGCAGACCGCAAACAACTTTGCCTGGGATTATGATTATGACAGCAGTTTGCTTGTTACGGTTGAAACCGATACCCGGCAGACGTTTACCCCTCAATGGTTTCCAGCCGTACCGGTGGGGAGTGTAGTGGTGACCCAGCAATTGGCTACCGATACCGGCTTCCTTTATGAACTGGTGTTGGCAATGAGTCTGCCGGAAGAGGAAAGTGCGGCCAAAGAGTGCATGGAAAACGCCATCAAAACGTTACAAACCGATTCCAGAATTCGTACGGTGACCCGCAACCGGTACGCTTCGGAGTATGGGCAAAAGGAGTCCTATATTGACCTGAACGAAAGGGAACTTTTGATTCCCGTGGGGGGCCAATCTCAATTATACATTGAAGATAAGCATTTGGTTTCGGATTATGGCAACAACGCCATCGGTGTGCAATTTGAGATCGATCCGGCGGTGTTTACCACCCCGGTGGAGCAAGGGTGCTTTTATGATTACGGCATCCTATGCTTTTGGGCGTTGCCGGACGATCTGCTGGTTGACCGCCAAGGGGGTCTGCTGTATGAAAATTATACGCCGCATGAATGGTTTGACGATTCTTTGAAAAATGCGGTCAGTGCCAAGGGAACGTATTTTGGTGTTGTAGCAGAGCAGAATACAATAGAGGAGAACTATGCACGTTTTTTCCACAAAGCGGTACAGAATTTGTCTGAGGTGCCGGGGGTAAAATCGGCGCAAGTGGTATACACCCATCTTGCACTTGCCGGTATGCCGCCCCATGAGCAATGGGCCTCCGACAATGAGGACGTGGTAAGTATTTCCCTTATCGACGGCGTACCTGCCGACGTGTACATCGACCGGTTGCTCCTGGGACATCGGGTGACCCTTTCCGGCAACAATGTGGGAACTGCCTTGGTAACGGTTGCCACCGGTGGGGGTGACGTTTCCCGCAGCGCCTCCTGTCTGGTAACGGTATATCAGCCCGGTGATACCACCATGGATGACCGAGTGAACGCCGCTGATGCTTTATCAGTCTTGCAACACGGTGTGGGTAAAATTGTTTGGGAAAAGGATTCGGCGGAATACCGTGCCGCAGAAGTCACCGGCGACGGCGAAATCAACGCTGCCGATGCCCTTGATATCCTGAAATATGCGGTGGGTAAGCTAAAACGGTTTTCCTCCATCCCCGGCGGCGATTGGGTGAAGATGGATGAGGTGCAGTTTCCTGACGAAGGTTTCCGTGAAAAAGTTGCTGAAACCTACGATGTAGATCAGGACGGGTATTTATCACAAACCGAAATTGCCGCTGTGAAGGAACTGAACCTGCAAGGAATGGATATTAACGATTTGACCGGAATTGGTTGTTTTACCGCATTGGAAATGCTGGATTGCTCCGTCAATCCGCTGGATGAATTGGATCTGGCCTATAATCCCAATTTGAAAAGCTTGATTTGTACCGATACGTCCATCAAACATTTGGATCTGCGGTATAACAAACAATTGGTTACACTGCAAAAGGAGGAAGGGGTTACCGTTTACGGTTGGGCGAATCAACCGTGATTTATATGCCCGGCATCTTGACAAAGACAACAACTCTTGGTATAATAATGGAAGTATAGAAACGTTGATGGGAAAGAGTAGCCGTTGCACCGGTCTTTCAGAGAAAACGCGGTTGGTGTAAGCGTTGGGCCGACAAGGGTGAAAGCCATCCCGGAGTTTTGACCCCAAAGCCCTGTTGGGTCAGTAGGCGTCAACGGTGTTCCCCGTTATCGGAAGGTTGAGTGCAAAGGGTAACCTTTGAATTTAGGTGGTACCGCGGATCTTTATTCGCCCTAAGTGATAAACACTTGGGGCGTTTTTTTATTGATGGAGGGACGAATTATGGAAACAAAAACCGGCAAAAAAATCTTGAATCTGTTATATGGCAACGCCAAATTGAACGCCAGTGAGATCGCCACGATGGTGGGGGAAACGGTGGAAACGGTGGAACAAACCATCAAAGCGTTTGAGCAACAGGGTATTATTCGCGGTTATAAAGCGGTGGTGGACTGGGATAAACTGGATGCCGCATTTGTTTCCGCCATTATCCAACTGAAGGTCAGCCCCAAGGTGGGACTTGGCTTTGAAGAAATTGCCGAAAAAGTGATGAAATACCCGGAAGTTGAAACGGTATACCTTATGTCAGGCACGTATGATCTTCACGTGGTGGTAAAGGGGAAAACCTTCCAACAGGTGGCAATGTTTGTGGCAAAGGAACTGTCCACCATGGAAGCGGTCAACGCAACCGCCACCCATTTTGTGCTTCGTCGGTATAAAGAATTTGATGTGGAATTGGTCAATACCGATACCGATGACAGGGGGAACTTTTTGCTGTGATGGATTTTGAACGATTACTCAACCCAACGGTAGTGGAAATGAAGCCCTCCGGTATCCGGAAGTTTTTCGACATTGCCGCACAGATGGAGAACGTGATCTCCTTGGGTGTTGGTGAACCGGATTTTCCCACCCCCTGGCAGGTGCGCAGTGCCGGTATTCGTTCCCTGGAGCAAAGCAAGACCAAGTATACCTCCAATGCGGGGATGTTACAGTTGCGGCGGGAAATTGCCGCTTACATGAACCGTAAATATCAGTTGACCTATCATCCGGAAGATCAGATTCTGGTAACGGTGGGGGGAAGTGAAGCCATAGACCTGTGTATTCGTGCGGTGGTTGCCCCTGGCGATGAGGTCATCATTCCTCAACCAAGTTACGTTTGTTATGAGCCCATCACCCAGTTGGCAGGCGGTGTACCGGTTATTATCGAAACCAAAGCGGAGGATGATTTTAAGGTCACCCCCCGGCAGTTGATGGACGCCATTACCCCAAAAACCAAGGTGCTGATCTTGCCCTATCCCTGCAACCCCACCGGCGGCATTATGGAGCGGGCGGATCTGGAAGCGTTGGCTGAAATTTTACGGGAGAAAAACATCCTGGTGATCTCGGACGAAATTTATTCCGAACTGACCTTTGGCGGACGCCGTCACGTTTCCATTGCTTCCATTGATGGCATGGCTGACCGCACGGTGGTGATCAACGGTTTTTCCAAAAACTTCTCCATGACCGGATGGCGGTTGGGATTTGCCTGCGGACCGGAACCGGTGATGCAGCAGATCGTAAAAATACACCAATTTGCCATTATGTGTGCCCCCACAACCTCCCAATATGCCGCCATTGAAGCGTTGCGAAACTGTGATGAAGCGGTAGCAACCATGATGGACGAATATGATATGCGCCGTCGTTTGATGGTGAAAGGGTTTAATGAGATCGGCTTGACCTGCCGTGAACCCATGGGCGCATTTTACGCCTTTCCTTGCATCACGTCCACCGGGCTTACCAGCGAAGAATTTTGTGAACGGTTGCTTTATGCCAAAGAAGTGGCGGTGGTACCCGGTACTGCATTCGGCAAAGGGGGAGAGGGCTTTGTCCGGGTCTCCTATTGCTATTCTACCGAGCATATTCAGGAAGCCATTCGGCGGATCGGTGAATTTGTGCAGGAACTGAAACAATAGACAATGGAAGAAGATGAAAAACACCGTCTGGGTTGAAAAACCCAAACGGTGTTTTGTGTTGTTTACAGCGTTACGGCGGTCAGCAGGGCTGAACCGGCGTACAACGCATATTCGCCGGGAGCGTATTATAATTCCGATACCGCCGTTTCCTGACGGGAAAGGGAAATCTCCAAATTGCCGTTGCGGCAACGAAGGGCGTCAATCATTTCCTTTTCTTTGGTAACGTCTTTTAAGGTAAGTTGATAGGTCAACCGATACATACTTCCCATGTTAACGGTTTTTACCCGTGTCAGTTCATAGGTAACGGTATAGGCGTCCAGAATATCATCAAACACGCCGGAATAGTCCAGATCCTCGGGAATGGTGATTTTCATGGTTTTGTATTTGGCGGCGTTTTTCTTGGTGCCAAAATCCAACCGGGCGTACAGCATAAAGACACCGCACAGCACCACAGCAAACAGCAAGGCGTAACCAAGATAGCCCATACCGGCGATCAGTCCTGCACCCATGGCAAGAAACAGTGTGCCGATCTCCTTTGCCGTGCCGGGAACAGAACGGAAACGAACCAAACTGAATGCGCCGGCTACTGCCACCCCGGTGCCAACGTTGCCGTTGACCATCATAATCACTACGCAAACCACCGCCGGCAATACAGCCAGGGTAATCACAAAGCTCTTGGTGTAACGGGTGCGGTACATGTAACTAAAGGCCATGATCAAACCGGCAATTAAGGAAACGCCGATACACAGCAAAAAGTCAGTTACTTCAATGACCACCGCTAATTCGTTGTCAAACAATCCTCTGAATAGTTGTTCCAATGTTGTCATGGTGAAGTTCCTCCTGCAGTTTGGGAAAAATTAAGGTTTTGTAAGCGGTTCCGTATTTGGAAAAGGACGTTTTGTAGATCTTTAACTCCGCTAACAGATGGGTGATCCATAAAGGCATTCCGCCGCCGCACTTGATCTCCATCATGATCTTGCCTTCCGGTAAGATGGGATGACCGCCAATGTCCTCTTGCAACGAAAGGCGGTCCTGACGGCAAAGCACGTTTTGGTCAAAGGTGATACGAAAACCTGGATCATCTTTGGCAAAATACGCTTCCCGTTGGTAAGATAAAAACACGGTGGGGTGAAGGTTTTTGTATAAGGAAAGGGCGTATTGGATCTCTCTGCCGATCTGGCAGTCGGGCTGACTGGCCCCATCTCCCCCCAGCCACGCCATAGCGTCCTGCTCCGTCATGGTCAGCCGGCGTTTAAATACCACCGACATGGTTTTTTTCTTTAGTTCCACAAAAACCGTGCTGTTGGCAGATGCCTTTGTATAGGAGCGGACCCGCAGTTTTTCTTTGTACTTCGGCTTTTCAATGGAACGGCGGATGAGCAGATAATCGTCGGTATCAAAATACAAATTGCGAATGGTGCTGCAGCCGTATTGATCCCCTGTCATGTAGGGCTCCATAGCGGCAAGAATGGTCTCTTTTTGTTGCGGCGTGATCAGATATTTGTATTCATACCGGGAAAAAACCGTCTTAAACTTCATGAATCTCCACCTCCTTTGTGCCAATGATATAAAACCAACCTTAAATTAACATAAAAGGAAGGGGCACAAATCATCTTTTTTTGAGGATCAACCCCCAAAATGGAACCGTTGGAAAAACCGGGTTATCATTATGTATTATGTTCCAAAACATTCATTGCTATAATAATGAAGGAGATTGCTTTCGCAATGGCTAAAAAAATCCCCGTTCCGAAGAACGAGGATTTGCTTTGTTTTTTCTTATCTTAAATATGGCTTTCATCTTATCAATAAAAGGAACCCTATATTTGTCCCTATTGTAACACAACCATAGCATAAAAGCGGTGGAGGGGCAAGAATAAATGAAATATGGCTTACGCCATATGAAATAATCCTAACGGATTATGAAATATTTTTGCGATGCAAAAATATGAAATAAAATTCGCCTCTTAACATTTGGCGAAGCCAAATATTTCATAGCGAAGCTATTTCATATGCGTTAGCATATTTCACTCGCCGCAAGGCGAATTTCATTGAAAAAACCTCTTTACTTTCGTAAAGAGGTTTTTTCTGGAGCTGCTAACCAGATTCGAAC
>CAYLYC010000074.1:0-6479 GCA_964387715.1 uncultured Eubacteriales bacterium
TATTCAAGAAGTTCGCAAGAGAGAACATTATGAAAAGCCTTCGGTTAAACGTAAAAAGAAATCCGAAGCCGCTCGTAAGCGCAAGTTTAAATAAGTGATGAAACAGGCGGTTGGTTTTTCAACCGCCTTCACTTTTTTTGAAAGGAACTTTTTTATGGCTTTGTTTCGTCCTACCTATATGAAACACCGGGTTGTTCAACTTTCGGTGGAAGAGATCAAGAAGCGGCATATCCACACCCTGTTGTTGGACGTGGATAACACCCTTTCAACCCATCATAGCCAGACGCCGCTGTCCGGGGTGGAGGATTGGTTGAGGCAACTCAAAGAGCAGGGGATTCGGCTGTTTATTGTTTCCAACGCCAAGTCAAGCCGTGTTGCACCCTTTGCCAACCGGTTGGGACTGCCTTTTTTTTCTTTGTGTCAAAAACCCTTGCCTTTCCGGCTGAACAAAGCCATCAAGCAGTTGGGTGTCAGCAAAGAGGGTGTGTTGCTGTGCGGCGACCAACTGTTTACCGATATGATTGCAGGCAATCTGTGCGGTGTACGCACCTTGTTGGTGGAACCGGCGCAACCGGAATCGGGATGGACCTTTCGGATTCGCCGGCGACTGGAACGCCCCCTGCTTGGTCGCTACCATGCTTCGGGCTTGAATAAGGAGTAATCATGATGGAATATGCAAAATTCGGCCCGGCAGGTACCGGGGATCAGTTTAAGGCACTGGGTTATAAAACCAGTTTGCAAGTACCTGGCTATTTGGCGGATATGGGGCTGACCTGGTTTGAGTACCAATGCGGCAGAGGGGTCAATATTGGGGAGGATAAAGCGGTTTTGCTGGGCAAAAAAGCAGAGGAACACCGCATCGGATTGTCCCTCCACGCCCCTTATTATATCTCGTTGGCTTCCAAAGAGGAGCAAAAACGGGACAATTCAGTGAATTACATTCTCCAATCTGCCCGTGCGGTGGACTGGATGGGAGGAACCCGCATTGTGGTGCATCCCGGCGGACTTGGGGGGCTTTCCCGGGCTGACGCAACTGCCCTTGCCTGTGAAACGCTGAAAAAAGCCCAGGCGTGTTTGGATGAGAACGGTTTATCCCATATTCATATCTGCCCGGAAACCATGGGGAAGATCAATCAATTGGGCACGTTGGATGAAGTGTTGACCATGTGCCGCTTGGATGAACGGATGTTGCCTTGCATTGATTTCGGCCACCTGAACGCCCGTACCCATGGCGCTGTGAACAGTAAAGAGGAATTTGCTGCGGTGCTGGACCAAATAGAAGATCAATTGGGGGAACAGCGAGCCAAATCGTTCCACGCCCATTTTTCGAAAATCGAGTATACCGATGGCGGTGAAAAACGCCATCTGACCTTTGAAGACCAACAGTTCGGACCGGATTTTACCCCTCTTGGGGAATTGCTTGTCAAGCGTGGCTTGACCCCGGTTATCGTCTGTGAATCAGCAGGAAGTCAGGCAGAGGATGCCCTGTTTATGCAACAAAGTTATATGACCGCCGCAAACGCATAAAACCCGGCGCTGTTTCATACAGTTTCATGGGTGATGAACTGTGGGAGTGGTATGGAAAATAACGGGGTGGATGAAGGTTGCCGCCGCCCTTGCAACAGCAGGATTGCTGGTGGTGTGCGCCCTTCCTATGAAGAACGGCATCCATCAAGGATTGGAACTGTGCTTTCGGGTGTTGGTGCCGTCCTTGTTCCCCTTCTTTTGTTTGTGTGAGTGGGTCAATCATTCCCCCATCCCCCAGTTGCTGTCCCGGGGGTGCAAACCTCTGTTTCGCCTGCTCATGGGCAAAGCGTATTCCTGCGGTAGTGGGCTGATCCTGTGTGTGCTGGGAGGGTACCCTATGGGCGCTTCGGCATTGGCAGGGTTGCACGATCAAGGCGTGATTGACCAAAAACAGACCCGGTGGCTTTCCGGTTGGCTGTTCTGCCCTTCACCGGTGTTTGTGATGGTGGGCGTAGGGCAGGGGATGCTGGGTTCACTGACCACCGGTGTGATGTTGTGGCTTTGCTGTTTGGCATCCATGTTGCTCACCCTGCGACTGGCTTGTTTTGCGGTGGGCGTGTGTTCGCCCATGACCTTGCCGCCCGGCTCAACCGCCGGTTTTGTGCAGGGGGTGGCAAACGCCAGCGGTACCGTTATCACGCTGTGCGGTATGGTGGCGTTGTTTTCCGGGGTGAATCAAGTGCTGTGCGCATCCCCCTTGCCGGATGTGATTTCTCACATCTGCGCCGCTTTGGGAGAGGTGACTGCCGGATGTGCCCATGTGATCGGCCGGGGCGGTTCGTTGCCGGCCATTGGATTTGTGTTGATGTTCGGCGGCGTGTGTACCCATCTGCAATGCAAATTGTTTTTGGGTGAGGGAATGATGGCGTACCCCTGCTATTTTGCCATTCGCCTGGTGCAAAGCGCGTTGTGTTGTGCGCTTGTGGGATTGGTTGTTACCCTGTTTCCCCAGGTGGTTCCCACCTTTTCCAACGGTTCGGTTACATCGGTGCAACAGCAATCCCTTTTGCCGGGCATTGGCTTGTTGCTGACCTGTGTGGTGTTTTTATGTTCTTTGCAAGAACCAATGGGATTGATCAACAGAAAGGTGAAACATGATGAAAAACAAGGATTATATTAGTAACGAATACCCCCGTTCCTGCCGGTTTTGCGAAAAGGGGCGTCCTTCTTTTGACGGTTCGGCGGTGCTTTGTCCCCGTCGGGGCATCCTGTCGCCGGATGATTGCTGTAAAAAATATGTGTATGACCCTTTGAAACGAAAACCGCCGGTGGCATCCCCAAAGACGAGTGGGCTTTCGCCGGAAGATTTTACCCTTTAAAATCAAAAGCATCCTACGCTTTAGCGTGTTATCCTTAACGGAGAATACGCCTTGGCATAGGATGCTTTTTCGTTTAATCAACTTTCGGAAAGGATACGGTGATGCAAGTGCCTTCACCCGGTGTACTTTCCAAATTCAGTTTGGCTTTGTGGAACAGGGCGACGTGCTTTACAATGGAAAGGCCCAATCCGGTTCCTCCAATTTGCTTGGAGTGGCTTTTGTCCACCCGGTAAAACCGTTCAAATACCCGTTCTTGTTCATCGTAAGGGATGCCGATGCCGGTATCGGTAACCGCCAGTAAAACGTCGCTTTCTCTGGGCAATACCGCCACCGTAACCGACCCGCCGGGGGTGTTGTATTTGATGGCGTTGTCACACAGGTTGGTGAGCATTTCCTCCAGCATCTGGGGAACACCATTGACCATACAACGGTTTCCCTGCAAAGCAATTTGAATGCCCGACTTGTTGCTGTTGTTTTTCAGCCGTTCCACCACGGTTTCGGCAATCCCAAACAGATTGACCGGCTGGATCTGTGCAGACAGATTGCCCTCGTCCAGACGGGATAACTGAATAATATCGCCAATCAGGGTGATGAGCCGACCGGCTTCATCGTAGATCCGACCGGCAAACTGTTGCATATCCTCCGGCTTGGCAACCCCGGTCATCATAATTTCCGCAAAACCGGAAATGGACGTCAGGGGTGTTTTCAACTCGTGAGAAACGTTAGCAGAAAACTCCTGGCGCAATCGGTCCCGTTCTGCCCGTTCGGTAACGTCAAGAATGGTGAGCACCGCCCCTATGGTCCGGTCGTTATCCATCACCGGGTTGCCGATCAACTGATAGGTTCGCTCGGCAAAGGGCATGATCTGCTGGTGGTGTTGTCCGGCAATGGCTTCCTCCACCACTTCCCGTAACGCAGGGGATCGGTGAAGCAAAAACACCGATCTGCCTTCCCCGTCATCCGCCATATTCAGCAAACGGGATGCCGCGCTGTTATAGGACAGAATGTTGGCATCCTCATCCAGAACCAACATCCCCTCGGTCATGTTGGCGGCAATGGTATCAAAGGTCTGCTGTTGGCGGAACAGGTCCACCATCTGATTGCGAATGGTCTTGTTTTGCTTGGAGATCTTTTTCAAAAGGGGCTTCAATTCGTCGTAGGAGTCATACCGCTCCGGATGCTCCGGGTCTAACCGGTGAATGGGTTGGACCAGTCGTTTGGCAGAGGCCCAGGCCAGTAACAAGCCAATGGCTAAGGTGATGACCAAAACCAAAATCATGGGACCGGCAAGGTCGAAAAGCAACCCGCTTGGCACGTAGGCCGCCAAAACCCCGGCGCAAAGAACCACCCCGATCGCCAAAACAATGGCAGAAACCAAAAATACGGCGCAAAGCAATCGTTTGGTCATTGTTCGCCCCTCCTCAAGCGGTATCCTACGCCACGAACGGTTTCAATGTATTGAGCCCCGTTTTCCAACTTTTGACGCAGGGTTCGGATGTGCACGTCAACCGTGCGGTTTTCACCGTCAAAAGAATAGCCCCAAATGGTTTCCAACAACTGCTCCCGGTCAAAAACCACGCCGGGATTCTGCATCAGTAAACACAGCAGTTCGTATTCCTTTAACGCCAACACCACCGGTTGACCGTCAACGGTGACGGTGTGACTTTTGGGATTCAGGGTCAGTGTGCCGCAAACGTATTCTTCCGGTTGGGGTTGTACCATGGTGGTGCGGCGCAGAAGGGCTTTGATGCGGGAAACCAATTCCATCATGCTGAAGGGCTTGGTGATGTAATCGTCTGCACCGCTGTCCAATCCCGTAACCTTATCGTATTCCCCGGATTTTGCGGTCAGCATAACAACCGGCAGGGTTGCGGTACGGGGATTGGCCCGTAACCATTTCAGCAGAGAAATTCCGTCTTCTCCCGGTAACATGATATCCAGCAAAAGAAGCTGGGGAACTTGCCGGTCTATGGCTTGGCGGAACTGGTCAGGCGACGCAAAACCCTGAGTCTCAAATCCGTAACCGTTTAAGGTGTAAACCACCAATTCCCGAATGTTGTTGTCATCTTCCACCACCCAGATCATGCCTGTCCCTCCCGGTTGCAAAGTTGTCCTAAACATTGTTCAAAGTTGGTGCCGTATGGCTTGGCACAACCGTCTCTCGCCGTGGTGCAGACACAGGTTTCGGTAAAATCCACAGCAGTAACGGCCGCCTGTGTCCAGGGTGTTCCGTTACAAACCGCACCGAAAAATACCGCCGCAAAAATATCCCCCGTGCCGTGATACACACCGGCCTGGTAAGGGGTAAAATGTTCAAGATAGGTGCGATTGTCCCGGTCGTAGCCCACAATTCCAATGGTGTTATCCCGGGGCACACCGGTGATGATCACCCGGGGAACACCCAGATCGGTCAGTTCTTTTGCCAACTGACGAATCTGCTCCACCGGTAAGGGGTGCTCATCGGTGGGTGGCTCACGGTTTAACAAAAGCGCCGCTTCGGTGATGTTGGGCAAAATGTAATCCGCCTTACCGCACAGAGAAATGGCTGCTTCAACGTGATCGGTTGTAAATCCCGCATACAGACGGCCATGGTCGCCCAGAATGGGGTCAACCACCACCGGCGTGTGAGAGGTGCGAAAGCGGTCGATGAAACCCTCCACCGTTGCCGATTGGGCAGGGCTGGTAAGATAACCGGTGAGAATACCGTCAAAGGTCAGTTCTCTTTTGGAAAAGTGTGCAATGATCTCCTCCATTTGCCGGGAAAGATCACAAAAGGTGTATTCCGGAAAAGCGGCGGTATGAGCCGACAGCAAACTGGTAGGCAATACGGCGCATTCGTGACCCATGGCAGATAAAATCGGGGAAGCGGTCATCAAAGAGCATTTCCCAATGCAGGATATATCGCTGATAACCATCAAACGTTTTTGCATAGTGTGATCTCCTATCCCTAATAATGGGGAAATAGTTTGGATTGGTATTTGCTTACAATTAAATATAAGGGAATGCCAAGAACGTAGCAAACCAATAATTCACCAATGCCTACCGTGAACCCGGAGTACAAAAAGGTGAGCCAGTTGCCCCCTTCGGTAAACAGGGTGATTTCAGCACCGATGATGATGCTGTTAAAAATAGCGGGCATGGCAATAGAAAGCCAAGGGATCCCTTTCCATTTGATCTTCTTACAGCCGGCGGCGCAAAGTGCCGCCAGTAACGTGGCGACTGTGCCAAAGCAAACGTCCAATATACCGTATGGGCTGTTCAGATTGGCAATGATACAGCCAACGGTCAGCCCGGGAATGGCAGCAGGGGTAATGGCTGCCAATACGGTCAATGCTTCGGAAAAGCGGAACTGAATAGGGCCGTATGCCAGATTCAAAAAGGAACTAAGCAGGGTGAAAACCACATAAAAGGATGCAATCAATCCGGCGACGGTTAAATTTCGAATAGAGCGTTTCAAAGAAAGCGCCTCCTTACATTATATATAGCATGGTTATGGTATCACAATTCCAGGGAAAAAGCAACGGATTTCGGCAAAAAAACAGCATGGCGAAACTTTTTGAAAAAAACCGAAAAAAATCGAAAAAAGGGCTTGACAAAGGGGAAGATATTTGGTATTATAGCGGAGCACTCAAA
>CAYLYC010000075.1:0-6465 GCA_964387715.1 uncultured Eubacteriales bacterium
TTCGGTGCACTACATCAGCCCGGAACAAGCCCGTGGTGACGTTACCGACGAAAAAACCGATTTGTATTCGGTAGGGGTCTTGCTGTATGAAATGCTCACCGGCAGACTGCCTTTTGATGCAGAAAGTGCTGTTTCGGTGGCGTTGATGCAATTGCAAAACGAACCGGTCAAGCCCCGTACCATTAACCCCTCCATACCCGAAGGGGTAGAGGAGATCATCCTGCGTGCCATGCAAAAAAATGCTGCGCAACGCTATCAATCAGCGGCAGAAATGTTGCGGGATATCGAAGATTTCAAACGGAATCCTTCCATCCAGTTTGAGTATAAATATTTTGTGGATTCTTCTCCCACAAAATACGTGTCGGTTGGCGGTGCGGCTGGCGGTATTGCCGGCGGTAACAGCGGTGCTGTAACCGCTGAACCGGAAGAAGAGGAAGAAGTAAAAAAATCACCGGTCATTGCCATTCTGGCAGGAATTGCGGTAGCAGTTGTACTGGTGGTTGGCATCGTGGGACTCATTGTTTTGAAGAACTTAGGCATCATCGGCGGCGATAACGTGTCCCGTACAGCCCCCGACCTGATCGGCATGGTGTATGATGAAGTGAAAAACGACGATGAGTATAGCGATTTCAAAATCGTCCAGGATGATGCGGTGTATAACGACGAATATGCACGAGGCGAAATTATTTCCCAGCGTCCGGAAGCAGGTAAAACCGTAAAAGGGGATTGCCAGATCAACGTAACGGTGAGCATGGGTCCCAAAGCCCAAAAACTGGCGGATTATATTAACCAACCCCTTGCAGACGTGGAAAGTGCGTTGCGAAAGAACGGTATTGCGTACGAAGTTACCGAAGTGGACAATATGCAATACGCCGCCGGTCTGGTGATTGCCACCAATCCCACAGCAGGTACCACGTTGGATGAAGACACGGTGGTAAAACTGACGGTAAGTAAAGGTGCGCCCACAAAAGCCGTAACAGTGGGCAATTACGTGAATTTAGAAAAATCTGTGGCTGAAAAGCAGATCGTAAAGGATAATCTGGTAGTGGGTAGCATCCAGTATGAGGAAAGCAGCGAGTACAATGCGGGTTATGTAATTTCTCAAAGTTTGACTGCGGGTACAGAGGTGGACAGCGGTTCGGCTGTTAACCTGGTGATCTGCGGCAGCCGCCCGGTCTCCTTTAACCTGCCCATTCCTGACAATGCCCAGAAAACCTTCTCCATTGAGATCGTGTATAAAAACGCAACCTTGTATTCCAAAACGAATATCGATCCCTCCATTTTGTCCACCGACAGCAACGGTGACAAAGTGTTGAAGATCGAGGTTTCCAAACCGGAATCCCTTGCCAAAGATCTGCAAACCATCACTGTCATGGTGGAATACAGCGGTGCGGATTACCGTGAATATTCCTTTGATTTTGCAAAGGGAACGGCAACCATGAAACAACAGTACGGTTTAAGTGACGCTCTGCTGTCTGACGGGCAGTCCGGCGACTGGTCTTCGAGCGTGGAGTAGTTCATGAAAGAAGGACGTATCGTTAAAACGGTGGCTGACCTGTATTGGGTACAATCCGGTGAGCAAACCGTTCCCTGCAAAGCCAGAGGCGTGTTTCGTAAAAACCAGATCACGCCCTTGGCAGGGGATCAGGTTCGCTTTGTGGTGGACGAGAACAACGAGGGCAGAATTGAGGAGATTTTACCCCGTAAGAATTATATGGACCGACCTACGGTTGCCAATATCGACCGATTGTATCTCATTGTCTCTGCGGCTGATCCGGCACCGGTGCCCCTGATGATCGATCGGCTTACGGCTTTGGCGTTTGACCGGGAGATTCAACCGGTGTTGGTGCTCAACAAAACCGACCTGGCGGATGTGACCTGGTTAAAGGAACTGTACGCCACCGTTCCCATGCCCATCATTACCGCCTGTGCCGCAACCGGCGAAGGGGTAGACGCCCTGCGGGATTCCTTGTCACAGCCGGGGATCAGTGTGTTGTCCGGCAACTCCGGGGTTGGCAAATCCTCTTTGCTCAACGCCGTTGATCCAAACCTGACCTTGGCCACCGGTATCACCAGCAAAAAACTGGGGCGTGGTAAGCATACCACCCGCCACGTGGAACTGTTCCCCATTGGGGAAGGTATGGTGGCAGATACCCCCGGCTTTTCCTCTTTGGATATGGAAAAGGTACAGTGGATCTATAAAGAAAATCTGGTGTTCGCCTTTCCGGAATTTTTGCCCTTTGCCGGGCAATGCCGGTTTACCGATTGCTCCCATACCGGCGAAAAGGATTGCGCTGTATGGCAGGCGGCACAGGAGGGTACCATCCATCCCAGCCGCTTGGAAAGTTATCGGATCATGTATAAAGAAGCCGATGGTGTTAAGGATTGGCAACGAAAAAAAACATAACGAAATAGCTCCGTTTGTTATCCGCAAACGGGGCTATTTTTCCTTTTTGGAAATAAATTGTGAACAAATTGTAAATTTTTAGCCCAAATTATTGACAAAAAAATCCACAAAATATATAATGAAATTGCAGGATAATTGTAAAAGTTGCGTATATATGATAAAGGAGATGATTATATGAAAAAGATGCTTTCTGTTTTGTTAGTTATAACCCTGTTTGTAATGACAATGGTTCCGGCGTATGCTGAAACCGCACCGTTGACCGAAATGGAAATATTACAAACCCTAAAAGCCAAGCAAGTCGTGAATGGGTTTTTTATTCCGGTTTTGCCGGAGGGATATGAAATTGAAGGGATAACTGTAGAGAAAGACGGCTCATATTCCTATGCAGTTCAATCTCCCACAGCAGCGGATATTTACTTGGAAAATATTGCGATTGTTCGCTCAACCAATACCAACGTGCTCAATTCTCCTTATCAATGTTTGTTGGCGTCGAATGGCGTAGAAGCATGTGTGAATGTTTCGGATGAAATGCTTGATAGTTTGGATATGCTTTCTGATGCAATAGTGCACACAATTGACTATAACCATTCCAGAACCTATCAATTTAACGGTGCAATACCGGTAACGTATTATGGGGGTTATCCTGCGACGATCATTGGCT
The DNA here is from genome assembly GCA_964387715.1 of uncultured Eubacteriales bacterium. Lineage (GTDB taxonomy): Bacteria > Bacillota > Clostridia > Oscillospirales > Acutalibacteraceae > UMGS1484. The sequence goes on from CAYLYC010000075.1 coordinate 3,069, forward strand.
GGAACGTGACTTTTCGTAATTATGGCGATATTTCTCTAGGTAGTGGCAGAGAAGTTGTGATGCAACTGGATCAAAACACAATGCTTTCGTATTTTTTCCAATTCAATGTATCTGCTGATGAAATCAATGAAAACGGAGGAAGTTTGGGTTATCTTTCAGAACATTTTCCGCTTGTTTTTATTCGCTCCGGAGACGTGGACGGCGATATGACCGTCAATGCGGTGGATGCCCTGGCCATGCTGAAGCATGCGGTGGGGAAGGAAATGATTACTGATGAAAAGGGCGTGATCCTGGCGGATTGTGATAACAATGGTATCATCAACGCCGCCGATGCCCTTTATGCCCTGAAAGTGGCAGTGGGAAAGGCATAAATATATAACAAAAGGTGCTGTAAAAAACGGAATGTTTTCTACAGCACCTTTTTTTGTTTTTGATGGGATAGGCAAAATTGTTTATAGCAAAATAATACGTTTTATTCCTCTGAAATAATGGCGTTAAATTCTGCAACCACCTTCATATAGGTGGCTTCATCCTCAATATCGTATAAACTGAAGTGTTGGTCGTCCATGGCTTGATAGCCGTAGATCAAAACCGTTTCGTTATCATCGGTGGGGGCAAGGGCAATGTAATCCTTGTCTTCCACGTCAAACACGCCGATAACCATACATTCCTGGTCAATAGGTGAGCCGTCCTCTGCCAACAATTGAATGTGTATCATATTTTGTTCCATGTTACTTCTCCTATTCTCCCAGCATGGCTTCGTATGCCGCCGCCACGTCGTCGTATTCATCGTCCGACTGGATCTCCAGCAAGGAGATCTGACCCTCTGTTTGGGTAAAATCGAACAAATAAACGTTGTCGTCATCCTCTTTGGGAATCAGGGCGATGTAATCATGCCCTTTTACCCGGAAGGTTCGTTCTACCGTAAAGCATTGGGTGGTAGGATTGCCCTCATCATCGGTGAGGGTTACCGTAATTTCTTTGTTCATAGCGTTCTCCTTATTTTATGATACTGCCGTCGGCATGAAACAAGGGCAACTGCCCCAGGACGGTCAGGTCTTCCCGATCATAGGCGTCTCCTTCTGCCAACACAGCCAATTTGCCCACAATGGTACCGCCGGCCTCCTTGACCAAGGTTTCCAAAGCGGTGAGGGATGCTCCTGTGGAGATCACGTCGTCCACAATGATCACCCGTTTGCCCTGCAACTCATCACCGTCGGCTTTGTCTAAATACAAATGCTGTAACCGGTCGGTGGTGATGGAGCGCACTTCCACGTGATAGGGGTCGTTCATATACACCTTGGTGCCTTTTCGGGCAACCATGTATTTGCCGTCTCCCTGTTGCCGTGCCATTTCGTGAATCAAAGGTATGCTTTTGGCTTCAGCGGTGATCAGATAATCATAGGCCGGGGCTTTTTTCAACAATTCTCTGGCACAAGCCACCGTAATTTCCTGGTCACCCAGCATAATAAATGCGGCAATATACAGGTCGTCTGCCACCTTGCAAAGGGGGAGAGACCGTGTAAGTCCTGCAATGTTCATGGTGTATTCCATAATGGTACCTCATTTCTTTTTCCATACCATTATTGTATTACATTTTGAAAAAAAGTCAATCGGGAATTGGAAAAAAACAGAGAAACCCACAACTTCTTACGAATTCCAGAAAAACAGTTGACAAACGTAACCCATGTGTGTTATAATGCTTTAGCACGATAAAGTGTTACAAAGCTAAAATGAGAAACGAGGAATACATCATGAAAAAAATTGCATTACTTTTGGCATTGCTTTTGACGGTTATGACCTGTTTTGTTGGCTGTAACCCTACTCCCGAAAAGGATCTGGAACGGGTACAGGATGCCGGTAAACTGATCGTCGGTATCACCGATTTTGCCCCCATGGATTATAAGGACGAAAACGGTAACTGGATCGGTTTTGACGCAGATATGGCAAACAAATTTGCTGAATATCTGGGCGTTGACGCAGAATTTGTGGAAATCAACTGGGACAACAAAGCCATGGAACTGAAAACCGGTGCCATCGACGTAGTTTGGAACGGTATGACCATCACCGATGAAGTGAAGGGCTTGATGGGCGTTGGTACTGCTTATTGCAAAAATATGCAGGTTGTGGTTATGAAAGCCGATAAGGTTGACCAATATGCCACCATCGACAGCTTGAAAGCATTGACCTTTGCAGTAGAAAACGGCTCTGCCGGTGCCGCCGCTTTGGATGCTCTTACGATTGAATACACCGCTGTTGACACCCAAGCCAAGGCCTTGATGGAAGTGGAAAGCGGTAGCGTAGATGCTTGTGTTATCGACCTGCTCATGGCTGGCGCTATGACCGGCGAAGGCACCTCTTATGCAGACCTTGCTTCCGGTATTGCTGTAACCGATGAGGAAGAGGAATACGGCGTTGGCTTCCGCAAGGACAGCGCTTTGATCGCCGAATTTAATGCGTTCTGGGCTCAGTGCTTGGAAGACGGTACTGCCTTGGAAGTTGCTACTGAATACAACATTGCTAAAAACATCATTACCGACTGATTTTTCGGTACGATATGATAATAACCAGGCCGTTCCTTCTGTATGCGGAGGGGACGGCTGTCGGTTGAATGGGGATTTTTAATTCTGTTTACGGAGTGTAACCGAAATGAGTTTTATCGAAGTCACGTTATCCTTATTAAAAGGGCTGGGTACAACGGTTGAACTGTTTGTGCTCACCCTGCTGTTCGCCATGCCGTTGGGACTGATCATCTGCTTTGGTTCTATGTGCAAATTCACACCGTTGCGGGCATTGGTGAAAACCATCGTGTGGATCGTTCGCGGTTCACCCTTGATGCTGCAGATCCTTGTGGTGTATTACGGGCCGGGGTTGTTGTTCGGCTGGGGATTGCTCCCTCGTTTTACTGCCGCCTTGGTCACCTTTGTGATCAACTACGCCTGTTATTTTTCCGAGATTTACCGGGGTGGGATCCAGTCCATTCCCAAAGGGCAGTATGAAGCCGGTCAGGTGCTGGGTATGACCAAATGGGAAGTGTTTTCCAAGGTTACCCTGTTGCAACTGATTAAACGGATCGTTCCTCCCATGGGCAACGAGTGCATTACCTTGGTAAAGGACACCGCACTGGTTCGGGTTATTTCGGTGTACGAAATCATTTGGATGGGCGAATCCTTCATCAAAAAAGGGATGATGTGGCCCCTGTTCTATACCGCCGTGTTCTATCTTATCTTTAACGGATTGCTTACGCTGACGCTGGGTCATATCGAAAAGAAATTGGATTATTTTAAAGCATAAGGAGGGATTTTTATGCCGATTTTAGAAGTGCATAACATACAAAAAAGTTTTGGCTCGGTTGAAGTATTAAAAGGCATCGATTTCTCCTTGGAAAAGGGACAGG
>CAYLYC010000076.1:0-6240 GCA_964387715.1 uncultured Eubacteriales bacterium
CTGTGTAGCAGGGCAAGTGGCAAACAGTTTATCTAAATTGGGGGTTTTGGCTGCCGCAATGGCATTGTTTTTATCGCTGGGGTTCATACCAAAACCGTCCATAATTACTAAAACAACAGGTTTTTTCATAACCAACAATCCTTTCTTATTTGGAAGCGGCTTCCACGATAGCGGCAAAATCAGCGGCTTTTAAGGAAGCACCGCCAATCAGTCCACCGTCCACATGAACCTTGCCCAACAATTCGGCTGCGTTACCGGCATTCATTGAACCGCCGTATTGAACGGTTACGGTTTCGGCAACCTCATCGCCGTACACCTCTGCAATAGCAGCACGTACATAGCCGTTGCCTTGGTCTGCTTGGTCAGCGGTGGCGGTAACGCCGGTACCGATGGCCCACACCGGTTCATACGCAATGATGATGTTTTTCAACTGGTCAGCAGTCACATTGGTCAATGCCATTTTGGTTTGGTATTTAAGAAGGGTTTCGGTATAACCCAGTTCCCGTTGTTCCAACGTTTCACCTACACACACAATGGCGGTCAACCCTGCGTTCACAGCCGCCAGGGTGCGCAAATTCACCGTTTGATCGGTTTCGCCAAAATACTGACGGCGTTCACTGTGACCTACCACAACGTAGTTTACGCCGGATTCCACCAGCATCTGGGCGGAAACTTCACCGGTATATGCGCCGGATTCCTTGAAATGTACGTTTTCTGCGCCAATTTCAATGTTAGAGCCCTTTGCGGCTTCTACGGCAGCAGGAATATCAATAAAAGGAACGCACAACACCACTTTGCAATCAGCGTCAGCCACCAGGGGCTTCATTTCGCCTATGAGGGCAGTGGTCTCGGCAGGGGTTTTATTCATTTTCCAGTTGCCGGCAATCACGGCAGAGCGAACAGTTTTGTTCATTGTTATTTCCTCTTTTCTAAACATAGCATTGGGCGGTCACACCGGGACCGCCCAAGAAATTCCAAGTTGTATTATTTCTCGTTCAAAGCGGCAATACCGGGCAGTTCCTTGCCTTCCAAAAATTCAAGGGAAGCACCGCCGCCGGTAGAGATGTGGGTCATCTTGTCGGCAAAGCCCAATTTTTGCACGGCCGCAACCGAGTCACCGCCGCCGATGATGGAGATGGAATCAGAATCAGCAACGGCTTTGGCAACCGAGATGGTACCGGAAGCAAAGCGATCCCATTCCGAAACACCCATGGGGCCGTTCCAGATCACAGTACCGGCACCTTTCACGGCGTTAGCAAACAGTTCTTCGGAACGAGGTCCAATGTCCAGACCCATGTAACCGTCGGGAATACCGTCTTCCACGTTGGCAATGATCATGTCACAATCGGGATCATATTTATCACCGCAACGGCTATCCAAGGGAAGCAGGAAGTTTACGCCCTTTTCTTCAGCCAATTTCACAATGTCGTTGGCCAGGTCGAACTTGTCGGTTTCGCACAGAGAGGTACCAATGGGCTCACCGGATGCGGCTTTGAAGGTGTAAGCCATAGCGCCGCCGATGATGAGGGTATCTACTTTGTTCAGCAGGTTTTCGATCACGCCGATTTTATCCGATACCTTTGCGCCGCCCAAAATTGCCACGAAGGGACGTTTGGGATCAGCAAGGGCAGTACCCATAACTTCAATTTCTTTTTGAATCAGATAACCGCAAACAGCAGGCAGATAATCGGCAACACCGGTGGTGGAAGAATGAGCCCGGTGAGCAGTACCGAAGGCATCGTTAACATAAATTTCTGCCAGGTCGGCCAATTGTTTGGAGAAGGCAGGATCGTTTTTGGTTTCTTCTGCATGGTAACGAACGTTTTCAATCAAAACGGCTTCCCCTTCTTGTACGTTGGCGGCCAGTTCTTTAGCAGAATCGCCTACCACGTCGGTAGCCATTTTCACTTCAAAGCCAAGATATTCAGACAACCGTTTGGCAACGGGAGCCAGAGAAAATTCGGGCTTGAATTCACCCTTGGGACGGCCAAGGTGAGAGCAAAGAATAACTTTTGCTTTATTTTCCAACAAATATTTGATGGTGGGCAGAGAGGAAACGATTCGTTTATCGTTGGTGATTTCCCCATCTTTCAAGGGTACATTGAAATCGCAACGGACCAACACTTTTTTGCCGGCAACATCAATGTCTTCAATGGTTTTTTTGTTCAGAGCATTCATAGAAAAAGTCCCTCCAAAATAAAATGATATATAATGACTATATTTTTGTGAACCAAACAATCATATACTCAAAAATTATAGTATATTCTTCCCTTTTTTTCAAGGGTTTTCCGTGAATTTTCAAGATAATTTGTGATTTTTTTGGATTTTGGAGGCACATCATGCTGATTTTCGTATCCAAAGCTCCCCGCACCGGCGGATTCTTCCTGCGGCGTCAGGCAAAAAAGGGTAAACTGCCCCCGGTGATCACCGGCTGTACCGTTGCCGGATATCCCTGTGTTCACCTGCAACTTCACGGGCATATCAGCCCGTCCAATCCCTTTCTTACCCCCTATTTGCAACGGGGTGATACTCTGGTTGCACATAGCGAACTGACCCACCGGCTTCCCTTTAATCCACCCCTCATTCACGCTTACAAACAACGGCAATGTGTAAACTTTTGTCTTGAGGCCATCCGACGGGGACAGTACAGCCAAGCGGCATTGGTGGACCCGGCAGGCAACTGCGTTGGCGTTGCGGCAGAACTGGCGGCAGTTTGCAACACCCTTTGGGTGGTAACCCATCAACCGGAATTGTTTTTTCCTTGCAGTGATTACACATGGGAAATGTACGGCACACGCCCCCTGCTGACCGAAACCCTACCCACGGTAAAACTAATCATTGCGCCTGATGGAATGGCAGAAATCACGCCGCCTCCCCACGCCATTACCGCCGCCCCGGACGGTACACTCTTTCCCCGGGATGAGGATGTGTTCATTCCCCGATCCGTTCTGGGGTCTTCCCTCCCCGGGTTTTCTCCCTTGTGGGTCACCGCCGGCCTGTTTTCTTGTTTTTATCCCAAAGAACTGATGGAGTCAGTTCCCCGTCAGATCCATTTGGGTGACACCCCCATCTCCCCGGAACGGTTGTAAAAAAAACGGGCATTGGCGCAAACCAATGCCCGTTTTACGATGGCTAAAACAAGTCGGAATTTCTCCCATTTGGGCCAGTTCCGGGGTTTTAACGCTTTGGCTAAGAAACTGAATAAAACGCTCCGTAATACTCATCCAGTTCCTTTTGCGCCGCTTGTCGAATCCGTTCCCGTTGTTCCTGGGTGTACTGATAATCAGAATTCATCATGACTTCAAAACTGCTGACCTGCGCACCCAACAGATAGCCGCCCTGTTGGGACAAAATGGCTTCTCTATAAATGGCACTGCCCTTTTCATCCACCATGTTATCCTGCAGTTGTTGTTCCCTTTCGTCCAGCAACTGTTGCTGTGCAGGAACAAGAGCGGTCATCCATGCACCAAGCAGATCTTTGTTGGCCTGTTTGCCCTTCGGTATGACGTACACATTGTCCGCCGTTTCCCCCACGTAATATTGTTGCTGACCTTCTCCCAAAGCCATGGGAACAAACCCCACTTCAAAGGAAACCTTTTCTTCCATTTGCATATAGGTACCGCCATAGGTAACCAACATCACCGACCGACCGTTCGCAAAGGCGTCGAGGCAATCCGCAACGCTGGATTTGTATAAGTAAGTGTGGGCTTTATACAACGTTCCCATCCAATCGATGGCATCAAAAGAGGCATCAGAAGCAAAATTGGGATACGCCTTTGCGTTTCTCATGGTAACCAGACCGCCGGCGTTTGCCCCCATTGCCATTGCAATGGCATTACTATTGGGCGTAAATCCGTACACTTCAGGTTTTCCATCACTGTCGTCATCCTGGGTACAGGCGATGGCCACCTGGCTGAATGCATCAAAATTCCATGTTTTATCAGCATACATTTGATACAGGTCATATTCCGGGGCATACCGTTCCATCAACTGCTTGTTGAAAAAGATGCCCATGGTGCGATATCCGCTGTTAAACCCGACGCCCATACGGTGTTTGCCCACCGTTACCGCACCGGTTGCGCCGCTGAACCGTGCCTCATCGGGCAAGGGAACATCCGAAAGATTTTCAAGCAGGTTCATCCGGTACAGATCCCGTGCCATACTGATGCTTACCTCCAGCCAATCTGCGGGCTCGTTCCCTGCGTTGATCCGATTGGCGATCTGTTGCAGATCCAAGTCATCGGCGGACATTTGATTCACGGTGGTCGTTGTACCGTAGGTTTCATTCATGGCGTTCAGCGCTGCGGTATATCCTTCACCCTCCGTGAGATACTGATCAGCCCAAAAGGTTGACAGGGTAATCCGGGCGTCTTGTAATAAATCTTCATCCGGTGCGGCGGGGAACCGCTGAATCTTCCCCACGGCATACTGCAAAATCAGCAAGGCATCATGGGCGTTGATCACCCCGTCGGTAGAAACCATGGCCGCCCGGCACTGCGCCTGGGTCAAAGGCGGATCAGATCTTCCCACCGCATACAACAGCACGTCCAAGGCGTCCCCTGCATTGATAGCGCCATCTCCGTTCACGTCCCCCATGACCGTCGGCAATTGGTCGGTGGAAGGGGTATCCGTTGGGGTAATATCAACCCCTTCCCCCTGCACCACAGGGCAGAGTACCAGGGACACACACAATATCATCGCCATCCATCGTTTCATAAGACCATCTCCTTTACCTTGGGTTTTTTCTAATTTTATTATATTGAAAGGGGTCGATTCCGTCAACGGATTGGCAGTAAAGTTTACAAATTGTTTACAATTTGTTCACAGTTTGTTCACAATTTAAAAAATATTTTTGTTTTTGCCCGGTTGGTCGCCCTGTAACCCCTTGACAGAAAGGGGATTTTTGCATATAATAAATGGGTATGTATATAAATTTACGGAGTATTCCGTTGAAACCGAAAGGAATGGATATCATGGCAGTAAAACAGGTAATGCTTACCAAAGAAGGTCTGGCAAAATATCAAGAAGAATTGGAAACCCTGCGCAACGTTAAACGGAAAGAAGTTTCCGAAAAAATTAAGGTGGCCCGTTCTTTCGGTGACCTTTCTGAAAACAGTGAATATGACGAAGCCAAAAACGAACAAGCCAAAATCGAAGCCCGTATTGCCGATTTGGAGGTTATGCTGAAGGACGTTAAGATCATCTCCAGCGAAGAAACCACCGGCGACAAGGTTCACGTTGGCTCTAAAGTTAAGGTGCTGGACGTTGAATTTGGCGAAGAAGACGTTTATCAAATCGTAGGTTCTGCAGAAGCAGATCCCCGCAAGGGCATGATTTCCGACGATTCCCCGGTAGGCCGTGCTATTATTGGTCACGCAGCCGGCGAAACCGTCGATGTGGAAACCCCCGGCGGCACCATTCAAATCAAAGTTGTAGAAATTTTATAGGAGTGTCCTTTATGGCTGAAAATAAACAAGCAAATCAAGCCCCCGAACAGGATTTAAGCGAGATCCTGCAGGTGCGTCGGGACAAGTTGGCTGCCATGGTGGAAGCCGGCAACGATCCCTTTGTGAAAACCAAATACGACGTAACCGCCTATTCCGCCTCCATCAAAGCAGATTTTGACCAAATGGATGGCAAGGAAGTTTCCCTGGCCGGCCGTATTATGAGCCGCCGGATCATGGGCAAGGCCAGTTTCGTTGGCCTGCGGGATACCGAAGGCGACATTCAATTGTACGTCCGTCGGGATGACGTAGGAGAAGAGGATTACGCCGCATTTAAAAAGTGGGATATCGGCGACGTGATCGGCGTTAAGGGTACGGTCTTCCGCACCCAGACCGGTGAGATCTCGGTACACGCCACCCATATTGAAATTCTGGCAAAATCCCTGTTGCCCCTGCCGGAAAAATTCCACGGCTTGACCAATAACGATCTGCGTTTCCGTCAACGGTACGTGGATCTGATCATGAATCCCAACGTTAAACGCAACTTTGTGATTCGTTCTCAATTCATCAAATTTATGCGCAAATATCTGGACGACCGGCGGTATATCGAAGTAGAAACCCCGGTGCTCAACACCATTGCCGGCGGTGCGTCTGCCCGCCCCTTTATCACCCATCACAATACCCTTCATTTGGATATGTATATGCGCATTGCCACCGAACTGCCCCTAAAACGGCTGATCATCGGCGGCATGGATCGTGTGTATGAGATCGGCCGTATCTTCCGCAACGAGGGTAT
>CAYLYC010000077.1:0-6208 GCA_964387715.1 uncultured Eubacteriales bacterium
TGTCTGCTTCGCAGACATTTCCCCTAACAGGGGAATACCTCAAGGGGAAGCCGATAAATGGTTGATGTTTTCGCAACCAAAAACGCCTTCCCTTTAACGGGAAGGCGATATCGGTTCGGCGGTTTCCCGTTCATCCGGCAGGTCCACCAAATGAGGGGTGTGGTTAAGGGCGGGGAGGATGGTTTGGGTCAGGAGATGGGTGGATAACTTCAGGGTGTAACTGTTCAGGCAGGGGTGGATCCCCAGGGTCTCCTGATCCAGCAGATCCCGGTCAATGACCAACTGCACCCGGTTTTGGGTGTCCTGCAAAAGTCCCAGCACACTCACCGAGCCGGGGGTGATGCCAAGCAGTTCCATCATGGCGTCTTCGTTGGCAAAGGACAGCCGGGAAGAGCCGATCTGGGCAGAAAGATGCTTGGTCTTGAAGGGCTTGTCTGCCGGCATCATCAGTAAATAATACTGGGTTTGTTGCCGGTTGCACAAAAACAGATTTTTGCAAATATGGGTGTCCAGCGCCTGACTGATATCCTTGCACACCTCCATGGTCATGGCAGGTTCATGGACGGCGGCATCATAGGGGACAGACAGGTCGTCCAGCCAATTGAGGCAGGTTTCCACCACGGTGTCCTTTGGGTCATTCAGCGGAGGACGAGAGGAATAGATCTTCATTGTTACGCTCCCTTTTTTGCGCTATGCCATATTCTTCAGCATTTCAGCGGTAATCACGTATTTCATGGGTTCGCCCCGCATAAACCGCTCACTTTGCTCAATGCAGTAATCCGCCATGCGAACCACCTCGTTGCCAATGGAGCCGGCGATGTGGCTGGAGAGAAATACGTTATTCAGCGTGAACAGTTTGCTGTCTTCTGCCGGGGGTTCAGGCCAGGTTACGTCCAGCAGTGCGGTAAGAGAGGGGCGTTTTTCCAAAACGGCAATCATTTCATCCTCTTTGACGGTTGCGCCCCGACCGGTGTTGATAAACACGCCGCCATCCCGCATGGCTTCAAAACAAGCGCCGTCAATGTTGCCCACGGTGGCTTCCAGATTGGGCATGTGGTTGGAGATAACGTCCCCTTTTTGGAACGCCTCCACCAATCCCACCTTGGTGCAACCCAGTTCACTGGCTTGTTTATCGGTAACGTAGGGGTCATATATCAAAATGTTCAACTGATATTCTTTCAGCCGGCGGATCACCTCTCTGCCGATCATGCCGCAACCCAAAATGGACACGGTTTGGTGAAAGTTGCCAAAATGGTAGGTGCGGTTCCAGCTCACGTATCCCGCAAGGGTCTTGTTGTGTTGCAGATTGGTGAAGTACCCTTTCATAGCAAGGACGATCTGCGCCACGGTGAATTCAGCCACCGGAATGGCGTTGGCACCCCAGGCGGACATAACGCCGATCCCCCGGTCTAAAAAGGGCTTGGCAAAGGCAACCACCGAGCCGGCGCCGTAGAATACGAATTTCAGGTTGGGGAGCATATTGAGTTGCTCCTCGGTTAAGGGGAACATCCCCCAGGTAGAGAAAATCACATCCAGGTCCTGCAAATGGGGCAGATGCTCCTGAACGTTTTTTGAGGTGACCACTTCCGGATACAGGTCAAAGGTTTTGGCGATCCGGTCTTTGCGGCCCATGCCAAATACAAAATCTACCGTGCCGGGATTGTTGTTAAAAAATGCGGCTTTCATTTGATTCTCTCCATTCATCGTTGGGGTTGATTGTATGATACATCATTCATTGACAAAACACAAGGGAAAAAGGGTGGAACACCGGTAAAAAACGGGCTACCATCGAATGGGCACCGGATGCCGGATGGTCATGCTCTCCTGGGTGACGGTGCAGTCGTAGCAAAGGATCTCCACACCGGCATCCCTGGCTTCCTCCAGAGCGTGGGCAAAGTGGGGATCGGTTTGCCGGTTGGGGGTGAAATAGGCAACCCCCCTGGTTTGCACCACAAACAGCACACAGCAACGGTATCCCATGGCCACCGCCCGGGTCAGTTCCTGCAAATGCTTGACGCCCCGCTTTGTTGGCGCATCGGGAAAAAGCACCACACCATCCTGCTCCAGCGTGACCCCTTTCACTTCCATGAGCAGCCGGGTGTCACCGTAGGCGGCGTAAAAATCCAGACGGGATGAACCAAAAGTGTACTCCGGTTGAATGGACGCCCCCTCGGGTAAAAAGGTGGGCAGCCATTCTGCCACCGCCTTGTTGGGAGCGGTGCTGTCTATATTAAACAACACGCCGTTTTTTTCCACCCCGATCAGGTCGTAATCGGTTTTCCTGCCGGGGGAGGGAAGGTATTCCAGATACACCCGGCAACCGGGGGTGAGCAGTTCCCGGCAACGGCCGGTATTTTTCACGTGACAGTCCCGTTCCTGCCCCTGAACCTCACAATGGGCAATAAAACGGTTCGGGCGGCGGAGAAACCTGCCGGGTACAATATGAGAGTAGGTCATGATGCCTCCCGTACGGATCAAAAAACTTTCTTTTATTCTATCATTTTTACCCATGGAATGCAAGTGCTATTGACAGGAAATTAACAGTTGAAAAGCAAAACCGGATATAGTATAATACCAATGGTAATTTATAGAATGGGAATGATAGGTTTTGTCCATGGGATGGAAGAAGGCCGCCTGCAGTATTGCCTTGTTATTGGCGGCGTTTTTTTGGGGAACCACCTTTGTAGCGCAACGAAGCGTTACCGATGTGATGGGCCCCTTCACCTTTAACGGAATCCGCAGTATGATCGGCAGTGGGGTGCTGCTGCCTTTGGTGCTTACCATCGGGAAAGCCCCGGCAGATGAAACCGGGCGCACCACCCCGGTGAGCAAACAGTTTTTGTATGGCGGTCTTTGCGGTGTTTGTCTGTTTTTGGCCACCAATCTGCAACAGATCGGTATTCAGTATACCACCGCCGGGAAATCCGGCTTTGTAACCGCCTTGTACGTGGTGCTGGTGCCGGTGTTCGGTTGGCTGTTTTTAAAGAAAAACAACGGTTGGCATTTGTGGGTCTCGGTGGCAATGGCGGCAGTGGGCTTGTATCTGCTGTGTGTCAAAGAGGGATTTTCGGTGCAAAAAGGGGATGTGATCACCTTTTTCTGCGCCATCGTGTTTGCGGTACATATTCTCACGGTGGATAAGGTGTCGGATAAAATTGCAGGGGTCACCTTGTCCTGTATTCAGTTTTTTGTGTCCGGTGTGCTCTCTCTCATTGCCATGTGCCTGTTTGAAACCCCCACCTGGTCGGCAGTGACCTCATCGGTGCAACCCCTTTTGTATGCGGGCATCATGAGTTGCGGCGTGGCGTATACCCTGCAGATCGTTGGGCAAAAACACACCGACCCTACGGTGGCGTCCTTACTCATGAGTTTGGAATCGGTGTTTGCGGTGTTGGCTGGCTGGCTGGTGCTGGATGAAACCTTAGCCCCCGGGGAAACGGTGGGCTGTGTGGTGATGTTCGCCGCCATTGTGTTGGCACAACTGCCTGTTCATAAATGGAAAAAAGGAAAGGTGAAAGGAATATGAAAAAACTCATTGGTATGTTGGCGTTGGTTCTGCTGTTTACCGGTTGCGCCGGTAATCCGGTCTCGGGCAACCGCATCTGGGTGAAGGATACCTCTGCCAAAGCAGGGCAAACGGTCCAGGTGGAAATTTACGTTGCCGCAGAGGATGGTGTTGCCGCCACCGATCTGGAAATGGCATTTGACCAAAGCAAGGTGACCTACCAGGAATTTGCCGCCGGCAGTGCTTACAGCGGCACCTCCGAATGTGCCTTGGTGGAGGACGGTCTGATCCACATGACCCTGATCACCTTGAACCCGCCCACCGAAGAAACGTTGCTGGGTACGGTCAGCTTCCAGGTGGCTGAAGGGGTGAGCGGCGACGTCCCTCTTACCTTATCTCTGGAGTCCTGCTACAATTATGACGTCCAGACCATCCAGGCAGAGGTGACCGACGGGAAAATCACCGTAAAATAATGGAAAAATCGGTGGGAAAACAGTAGACTTTTTCTGCCGGGTGTTGTATAATATTCCTGTTATAAAATAATTATTTAAAGAAGGGTGTTACTCATGAAAACAAAAGCAGTTAGAATTTATGGCGAAAACGACCTGCGTTTGGAAGAATTTGAATTGCCCGCACTGCAAGAGGACGAGATCCTTTTAAAAGTTGTGTCGGACAGTATCTGTATGTCTTCCTATAAAGCCGCCATCCAAGGGGCAAAGCACAAACGTGTTCCCAACGATGTTGCCGAAAATCCCACCATCATCGGTCACGAATTTTGCGGTGAGATCGTAGAAGTTGGCGCAAAATGGCAAAATGAATGGTCGGTTGGCGAAAAGGTTACCATCCAACCCGCCTTGAACGATCCCTCTGACATTTACGCCGCTCCCGGTTATTCCTTCCGTTACATCGGCGGTGACGCTACTTACGTTATCGTTCCCCGTAAGGTAATCGAATTTGGCTGTCTGCTGAAATACAGCGGTGATGCCTTCTTCTACGGCTCTTTGTCCGAACCGGTTGCTTGTGTGATCGGCGGTTATCATACCAACTGGCACAACATCCCCGGCCAATATGCCCATAAAATGGACATTGTTCCCGGCGGTAAAATGGCAATTCTTGCCGGTGCCGGTCCTATGGGTCTGGGCGCTATCGACTACGCCATTCACCGTGATATGCATCCCTCCCTGTTGGTCGTTACCGATGTGGACGATGCCCGTCTTGCCCGTGCCGCTTCCATTTATACTGTGGAAGAAGCCGCGAAATACGGTGTGGAACTTCACTATGTAAACACCGGTAAAATGGACGATCCCGTTGCCGGTCTGAAAGAACTCACCGGCGGTAAGGGTTATGACGACGTGTTCGTTTATGCTCCCGTAAAACCGGTTGTGGAACAGGGCTCTGCGATTTTGGGTCACGACGGTTGCCTGAACTTCTTTGCCGGCCCCACCAACACCGCTTTTGCCGCTGAATTTAACTTCTACAACGTTCACTACGATACCACCCACGTTGCCGGTTCCTCCGGTAGTAACCTGGACGATCTGTTCGAAGCCATCTCCATGATGTCCTGCGGCAAGATCAACCCTGCTTCCATGGTTACCCACGTAGGCGGTCTGGATTCGGTTGTGGAAACCACCCTGAACCTGCCCAAGATTCCCGGCGGTAAAAAACTCATCTATACCCACATCTCCATGCCCCTCACCGCCATTGACGATTTGGCAGAACTGGGCAAAACCGATCCCATGTATGCCAAATTGGCAGAGATCGTGGCCGCCAACAACGGTCTGTGGTCTGCCGAAGCAGAAAAATATCTGTTGGCAAACGCAAAAGCCCTGTAATTCACCTCGCTTGAGGAATCAATAAAATTGGAGGATATCAATTATGAAAATCTTTTTGGACAGCGCCAATATCGAAGATGTAAAAAAGGCCTATGACATGGGCGCCATCTCCGGTGTTACCACCAACCCCACCATCATTTCCCGTGAAGGTCAAAAATTTGAAGACCTGCTGGATCAAATTACCGAGATCATGACCGATGGCCCGGTATTTGCTGAAGTTCTGGCTGTGGAATCCGACGGCATGATTGCTGAAGGTATGGATCTGTGGAATAAATATCAAGATAAAAACATCGTGGTTAAGATCCCCGCCATTCCCGAGGGCTTCAAAGCAGTAAAAGCTTTGTCTGCAAAGGGCGTTCGTGTTTGCGTAACCGTTGTTTACTCCGCTGTACAAGCTCTGTTGGCTGCTAACGCCGGCGCTATGTACGTAGCTCCCTTCGTTGGCCGTATGGACGATATCGGCGAAAACGGTTTGAACCTGGCTGCTGAAATTCGTGAGATCTTCGACGCCCAAGGCATCGACACCAAGATCATCGCCGCTTCTGTTCGTCATCCCGTTCACGTAACCGAATTGGCTAAAATGGGTGTAGACATTGCTACCATGCCCTTCAAAGTCATCCAACAAATGGCTACCAACCCCAACACCGCAAAAGCAGTTGACGGCTTCCTGAAAGACTGGGAAAAAGTGCCCAAGGCATAAGACCCCTCTTAATAAACCAAACGAGCGACCTTGTAATAAGGCCGCTCGTTTTTGTGTTTTCGGCGGGGAAACCGGCGTCCCTATCTCGGCTCCCCTTGTCAGGGGAGCTGTCGGCGTCAGCCGACTGAGGGGTAGTCGTTTCCCGTTCTCTCCCTCCGTCATTTGCTACGC
>CAYLYC010000078.1:0-6083 GCA_964387715.1 uncultured Eubacteriales bacterium
AGCATGAAGCCACTGCCTGGGCGTGGGAATTCTTTACCAAAGTGTTGGAATTGCCGGTAGACCGGTTATGGGTTACCATTTATGAAGACGATGACGAGGCGTTTGAGATCTGGACCAAAGAGGTTGGCGTATCCGCCGATCGTATCGTTCGCATGGGTAAAGAGGACAATTTCTGGGAACACGGTTCCGGTCCTTGCGGTCCTTGCTCCGAAATTCACTATGACCGTGGGGAAGAATTTTCCTGCGGCAAACCCGACTGCAAATTAGGTTGCGATTGTGACCGCTATATGGAAGTGTGGAACCTGGTATTTACCCAGTTTGATTCTGACGGTAAAGGCACCTACACACCGCTTGACCATCCCAATATTGACACAGGTATGGGACTTGAACGTCTTGCTTGTGTTATGCAAGGGGTAAACAATCTGTTTGAGGTGGATACGGTTCAAAACGTGATGAAGCACATCAGCGACATTGCCGGTATTCCTTATCATCAAGCAGAAAAAACCGATATTTCCCTGCGGGTCATTACCGACCATATCCGCTCCACCACGATGATGATCGGCGATGGCGTTATGCCTTCCAACGAAGGCCGGGGTTACGTGCTTCGCCGGCTGCTTCGCCGTGCGGCTCGTCACGGTCGATTGCTTGGTATTGAACGCCCCTTCTTGTCCGAAGTGGCTGCTACCGTTATTAAAGAAAATGACGCTTATCCCGAACTGAAGGAAAAACAAGAGTTTATTCAAAAATTGATCGCCGTAGAAGAAGAAAGTTTCGGCCGCACCATCGACCAGGGTTTGCAAATGGTAAACGACCTGATTGCAAACGCCAAGGACGGCAGAATCTCCGGGGAAGACGCTTTCCGTCTGTACGATACCTACGGATTCCCTCTGGATCTGACCAAAGATATTCTGGAAGAACAAGGCATGACCGTTGATGAAGACGGCTTTACCGCTTTGATGCAGGAGCAACGCAAACGGGCGAGAGATGCTCGTAAAAATGCAGGGGCTGATGCTTGGGCTGGGGGAGAGAATCCCTTTGACGGTTTGCCGGCAACCCAGTTTGTGGGTTACGAGACCTTGAGTGCCAAAGGCGAAATTCTTGCTATTGTTTCCGAAGGGGAAAAGGCAGGGGTTTTAAGCCAAGGCAAAGAAGGGGTTATTGCCACCAACGTCACTCCGTTTTACGGTGAAAGCGGCGGTCAAGCCGGTGACCGTGGCAAGATCACGGTGGGGGATGCCATCTTTAAGGTGACAACCACCACCAAAAACCACGATGGTATTTATCTGCACAGCGGTGTTGTTGAATCGGGTGAACTGCAAGTGGGCCAAACCGCCACTTTAAAGGTTTGTTCTTGCGCCCGTAACGCTACCGCCCGCAATCATACTGCCGCTCACTTGATGCAGGCAGCACTGCGTGAGGTGTTGGGTAACCACGTACAACAAGCCGGTCAAATGGTAGACCGGGACCGGATGCGTTTTGACTTTACCCATTTTTCCGCCATGACGGATGAGGAGATCGGCAAGGTGGAAAAACTGGTTAACCGCTATATCCTGGACGCTATGGACGTAGTGGTGAAGGAAATGCCCATTGAAGAAGCCAAAGAACTGGGCGCAATGGCATTGTTTGGTGAAAAATACGGCGATGTAGTACGGGTGGTTCGTTGCGGCGACGCTTCCATTGAGTTCTGCGGCGGTACCCACGTTGCCAACACGTCTCGTATCGGCTTGTTCCACATTGTTTCCGAGTCTTCGGTTGCCGCCGGTGTTCGCCGGATCGAAGCCGTGACCGGTGCCAAGGTGATGGAACTGCTGGAGCAATTGAATAATCAAGTGAAGGAAACCGCAGCCGTATTGAAGTCCGGCACCGGTGATTTGGTGCAAAAAGCCCGGGCACTCACAGCAGATCTCAAGGATAAAGACCGGGAAATTGAACGTTTGCAAGGTCAATTGGCAGGCGGTCAGTTGGATGGCATTTTAGCCGGAGCGGTTGATGTAAACGGCGTAAAGGTTGCAACCGGCACCCTGAAGGTGGAGGATGCCAACGCTTTGCGTTCAGCTTGTGATAAGGCAAGAGATGCCGATGCCAATATGGTGACCGTTCTTGTTTCGGTGGGCGGCGGCAAGGTTTCCATTTGCTGTGCCTGCGGTAAGGATGCAGTGGCAAAAGGCGCTCATGCCGGTAACCTGGTACGTGCGGCGGCTGCCATTGTAGGCGGCAAAGGCGGCGGCAGACCGGACAGCGCTATGGCTGGCGGTAGTGATGCTTCTAAAGTGGAAGAAATGTTGTCTGCCGTTCCGGAATTGTTGGCTCAACAATTGTCATAAGAAACCATTTAGGGAGGAAAAGACGTGGCTCGAAACGGAAAAAATACCCATGAAAAAATTTATGCTTATTTGCAAAGCTGTGTTGGGCGGTCTTTTCCATCTGTGCGGGAGATTGCGGCGGCTTGTGATATCAAGTCCACGTCCTGCGTCCACGCCCATTTGCTCAAACTGGAGCAAGAAGGCCGTATCACCCGGGAGAATGGCAAAGCCCGTTCTGCCGGCATTGCCAATAGCGGAACCGGGCTAATACCGCTGGTGGGCAGGGTTGCCGCCGGCATTCCCATTACGGCTGTGGAGTTGATCGAGGAGTATATTCCTTTTTCCGCCGATGCGATCCATGAGGGGGAGACCTTTGCCCTGCGTGTGGTAGGAGAGAGCATGATCAATGCGGGAATCCTGCCGGACGATCTGGTGGTCTGCCATCAGAATCAGGAAGTGCACAACGGGGATATTGTTGTGGCAATGCTGGATGGAGAAGCAACGGTGAAACGGTTTTTCCGGGACCATGACCGTGTGATCCTTCAACCGGAAAATCCGGCGTTCCAGCCAATCGTGTGCCAAGAGGTAACCTTGCTTGGAAAAGTGGCAGCCGTGATACGCAGATACGTTTAACAGTTGATTCAGATCCGTACTGTCGGTATTTACCGACGGGCGGGTCTTTGTTTTTTATTTCAGAGGTGAACGATATGAAAAAGATGAACAAAGTTTTTTGTGTCATTTCTCATACCCATTGGGATCGGGAATGGTATATGCCCTTGGAACTGTTCCGTCATCGTTTGGTGGACTTGTTTGATCGGTTGCTGGTGATATTGGAAAACCATCCGGAGTATGTGTTTCATATGGATGCCCAAACGGTGGTGTTGGAGGATTATCTGGCAGTGCGTCCGGAGAAAAAGCAACTGCTTAAGAACTTGATTACCGATCGGCGCATCATGGTGGGCCCTTGGTATTTGCAAAATGACTTTTATCTTACCAGTGGGGAAGCCACCGTTCGCAACCTGCTGGAAGGGGATAAACTTTGCGCCGAATTTGGCGGCAAAGCAACCGTTGGTTATGCGCCCGACCAGTTTGGTAACATCTCACAATTGCCTCAGATCTTACAGAACTTTGGTATTGATAATTTTGTGTTCGGCCGTGGATTTTCGGATTATGAACGCAACAGCGATGGAGAACTGGAACGGAAACCCTCTCCCACCGAGTTTCTTTGGCAGGGGGCAGACGGCAGTAAAGTTTTGGCCATCCATATGCGCCATTGGTATAACAATGCGCAGCGGTTTTCTGCCGATACGGATAAATCCTATAAATACTTACGATCCATCGAGAAAAACTTTGACAATGAATTTACCCTTACCCCTTATTTGCTTTTGATGAATGGCGTTGACCACCTGGAAGCCCAACCGGATCTGTTGGAAGTGCTGGATGATTTGCAACAACGCTTGGACCAGGGACAGGCCATCCTGCAATATAACTTTGATGACTATGTCCAGGATGTGAAAACCTATATTGAGGCAAATCAACTCCCGTTGATGACCCGTACCGGAGAATTGCGCCAGGGTCATGACCGGGAACTGCTTAAAGGTACGCTTTCCTCCCGGCATTATTTAAAGGTGGAAAACGTAAAAGCCCAAACCATGCTGGAACACCGTCTGGAACCGCTGTATGCCATGATGGAACGCATGGGCATGAAGGGCGTCTATTCCCGTGACCATTTCCGGTATATGTGGAAAAATCTGATGCGAAACCATCCCCACGACTCCATTTGCGGTTGCAGTCGGGATGAGGTTCATGCCCACATGGAAAATCGGTATGCAGAATTGTTTGAATTTGGGAACGAATGGTTGAAACGGGGGATGCAACAAGCCGCCGATCACACCGCTTCCTGCCGAAAGGGAAAAGGGGACGAATATATCTTAACGGTTGCCAATACCCTTGCCATTCCCATAACCGGCGGGGTTCGGGTTGCCATGTCCTTTTTAGAGACCGACGGTTTTGATAACTTTGAAATTCTGGACCATAACGGCATGGCAGTTCCCTTTATGGTGATGGGTGTTGAACAAAAGCCCTACGACGTGTTCGGCCCGGTCAATCTTCCGGGAACGTTACGGGTCAAATGCTATACCGCCTACGTGGATGTGGGAGAGGTTGCGCCCTATGCCTTCAAAACCTTTACCATTCGCAACCTGCCGGGCGAGGTGACCCTGCAACCGGTTGTCAAACGGGCGGCATCGGTCATCAGCAACGACCGGATGACGCTGGAGGTTTCGGATCACGGCGTGATTTCTATGACGGTGGACGGTCAACGGGTGGAAAACTGTATTTATCTCCAGGATCGTGGGGACGTGGGGGATTCCTATGTGTTTATCCCCGGCACCGATTCCCCCATCCTGTCCCATGGATGTGTCACCGATGTGTCGGTGCTGGAGCATAACGATTTTGTGCAAAAAATGGCGGTAACATACACACTGCCCTTGCCGGTAACCTATGATTTCACCAAGGGGTGCCGCTCCGCCCAAAGGGCGGACACAAAGGTGGTGCTTACCTTTACCATGGAAAAAGACAAACCCTTTGCACAACTGCATTATCACGTGGAAAATGCTTCCTCCTGGCATCGGTTGCGCATTGTGGTGGATACCGGCATCTCTTCGGCGGTGAGTACGGCAGACATTCCCTTTGATGTTGTGACCCATGGGGAGGAAATGCATTATGCTGATACTTCCAGCAAGGTGTTGGTCAATACCTCTTTTGCCTGCTTACAGCAGGAGGGGAGGGGCTTTGCCGTATTGACCGAGGGGGCGCATGAGTACGAGCATTTGGATGACAGCAAACTGGCGTTTACGGTGGTACGTGCCACCGGCGGCATCAATCTTTCTTCCTCCGAACAATGGAAGACCCCGGGCAATCAGTGTTTGCGGAATGTGGACGGTCGGTTGGGGCTGTTGCCCTTCCGTGGCGACGTGATTTCCGCAGATGTTCCCGGTTGTTCCCTGATGTTCCGTGCCCCTCTGTTAACCAACGTGAGTTGTTGTGATACCCATAAGTTTTCCGGCGGCAGACCTTGTGTGCAAGATAGCGAGTTGACCGAGATCTTCTATTTGCCGGATGCTTATCCCAACACCCGGCTGGAAAGCAATCGGTCGGCGGTAACGGTAGAAGGGGAAGGCGTTTCGGTCACCGCCTTTAAAAAAGCAGAAGACGGGAGCGGGGAAGTGTTGCGGTTTGTAAACCTGTGGGAAAAAGAGACGGTTGCCCGTGTAACGGCAAAAGGGAAACTGTTTGCCACCACCATGGCAGAAAAAAATCTCCGGTTTTTAGGGCTGGACTGTGTGGAACTGACCCTTGCGCCCAAACAGATCATGACCCTTTTGCTTCGCTGAAATCAAAGCCCTTTCGGCTATGTTCCGGGATGGAAAAAAATTACCGATTTTTGGGTTTTGGTATTGATTATTATTGATGTGTATGCTATACTTGAATAAGCTATAAAATGCAAAAAAAGGATGGTTAAAAATGGATTGTAAAAAATATGATGCGATTATCGCTGGTCACGTTTGTCTTGACCTGACCCCCAAATTTGACATTCACGGCAAAGCGGTTTCTGACGTTTTGAAACCCGGTAAATTGGTACAAGCCGGTGAATGCTGCATTTCTCTTGGCGGCCCTGTTTCCAACACCGGTATTGCCATGAGCATTTTGGGCCAGGATGTGGCGCTGATGTGCAAAGTTGGTAAAGATATGTTTGGTCGTATCATCGGCGAAAAGATC
>CAYLYC010000079.1:0-5974 GCA_964387715.1 uncultured Eubacteriales bacterium
TGTGGAGGATTTTCTATCTCCAAAACCATACTTCCTTACGAAACCGTGGCATAAATCCTTACCACTTTCGTTTATTATAGGGTTAGTGTGCCGCCGTCTGTTTTGAGCAGTATCAAAATTGACTCCTCATCCAGCGTGTTGGCGTTGATATACACCAAGATCTCCTCGTCTTCTTTGCCGGTACATAAAAATTCATAACACAGTTGGGGTTCTCGGGTGTTGAGGGGGATAATAGCAGTTTGACTGCTTTTTACCGTTAAATAGGGAGAAACCATTTCCTGCGCCTGGGTTACCGTATACTTGGGTTGTTCTTGGGAACGGCTTGTGTGATTCATAATATACCCTTGTGCGTTATAGCTGACCACCTCGCCGTTATCCATCGCAACGCCAATTTTGATCAGGTCGGTATAACAAACCACATCATTTTCCATATAGGCAAAGTTGATCAAACAGACCCCTTCGCTTATGGTGTAATAACTTTCTTTGAAGTCGCCCATTTTCATGGATGCCAAAAATTCTTTTGCTTTTTTCACACAGTGGGCATATTGTAATTTCGTCTCTCCGATGTCCCGCTCCTTGTTAAAGTAGTTAACAAATCCGCCTTTGGTGGTTATGGCGACGGAACACTGGTCAGGATAAAACACATAACAGGGAATGGTGCTGTTTTCCATGTGATAGGCATCACCCAGTTGACTTGTTTCCATATCCAAAATGCCGGCGGCAATGGAGGATGCCTGTTTTTGGGAAATGTCGCTTTGCCCTTCCAAAAGTAAGGGCTTGGATTGGAGAATATTATCGGAAAACGGACCGTCATAAATCAGGGTGGGAAAATCGGTGGTGGCTTCCTCCAGGGCTTTCAAGCCATCCGAAAGTGCGCTTCCCCCTTGATTTTCCTCTGATTCATCAAACATGGCGTCCATTTGAGCAGTCCAGTTGTTCTCCCGTTCCATTTGGGTGCACAAGTCGTCGATTTGTCCGGACATGGTTTTGGCAGTTTTTGCCAATGTGACCATGGTTTCATGTTCTTCTTCGGTTACCGTTCCCCCTTTTTGCAGTTTTTTTGCCAAAGAAAGGGAATATTCCCCTACCTGGGATAAAAATTTGTAGGTGTTGGTCAGGTCGTCACCGTAACTGGGAATTTGAGAAAGACACGTCTTGGCGGACCCGGTTTCACTCCAAAGGGTCATGGCAAGGTTGGCGGCTCCTGCCGGCGTTCCGGTGTAGATCCCTTTTGTGAGCGTGGTCTCAATTTTGTTCATGTGTTCTGCCAACTCGCTTAATCCCCGTTCATAGGTGTACCCAAGTCGGGTGCGGTATTGGTTTGCGGTATAGACAGAGGCGATGATTCCGCCAATCAAAGCCACAATGATTGCCAAGGAAAAACTGATAACCCGTATCATTCGACGACGGGAACCAAATATAAAATCTTGCATTACAGACACAGTACATCTTCCTTTCTGGTGTTATAGTATTTCCCTCAAAAACCAAAACATACAAAAATGCCATCAAAAGAACGGTGTCTTTCAATGGCAAAAAAAGGAATCTATTGATTGAGTAATGTGAGAGGTGAAATGGGGATACCGTCTTTTTCCATAGCAAAATGGAAGTGTTCTTGTTCTTCGCATTCGCCTGGAATAACATCCACAATACCGATTTGGCTGCCGGGTTGCACTTCCTGCTGCAGGGATACAAAGGTGGCGCTGTTGAGTCCACAGTAGTAGCCCATCAGACCTTCACCGTGGTCGATTGCCACAACCGTTCCCAACAACCGGTCTTGGTAAATATCCTCAACCGTTCCGTAGGAACAGGAGTAGATGGGCGTTCCTTGACTGGCGGCAATGTCGACGCCCAAATGCAACCGCCAATCCCCAAAGGTCTGGGAATACTGGAGCGACTTGTCGTCAAAATCTTTGATAATCTCACCGGTAACCGGGTAAGAATAAAGAGGTGCGGCGTTGGTGGCAACGCTGTCCTGTCCGGCATCGGTATCGGTTTTTGTCACGGTTTGGTGGGCAGGGGGCACGGTCACATCGCTAACGGTTTTGTTTGCCTCATGAAGCGCTTGGGGTTGTGAGGGGATTGTGGCAGATGAGGTGTCATTGGTATTGTTATCGTTTACCTGTGTGAGCGCCGCAAAAAAAGAAAGCCCGGCGGCAACCAAACAAACGGTTAATGCAATGAGAAAGGACTTGTTTTTTACCCGGGCGTTGTTACGCTTGATTTTAATATTTCCCATAGGACAAAACTCCTTCATGAATTTCATCCATAGTATGTCCCGGGGTATGTGGCTTTATGCAAAAAAAGAAAAGCCGCAGAAAATCTACGGCTTGATCTCTTTTACCATTTGTTGATAGGGAAGGGGTTCAAATCCCATTTTTTTGTACAGTCGCATGGCATTGGTGTTGTCCGGTTCAACCTCCAAGCGGATACGGGCAACCTCCGGTTCAATATGTTGTTTTACATATTCAAAAAACTCACTGCCCAGTCCCTTGTTCCGATAGCCGGGTAAAATGAACAATTCTTCGATCCAAACCACGTAACCGCCGGCTTCTCCCGAAAAGGTTTTGGCGGTCAGGGCGTAACCCACCGGTTTTCCGGCATATTCGATGATATATCCTTGGGCGTAGGCATCCGATTCCATCAGTTGCTCAAAGGTTTTTACGTGATAGGATTGGGGAACCGGGTGGCATACCGCCTCGGAGGCATAAAACGCCTTGGTAAAGATCAAAAAGGTGTTGCGGTCGGCTTTGGTTATTTTACGAATCATATTATTGCTCCCGGTCCTTTTTTAACATTCTGAAACTGCGGTCATAGGTGGCTTCTCCCTGTTTAGTAAAAAAACAAGCAGGGAATTCCCCGTAAGGTGCATGAGTAGCCACACATTCACAGCATTTTCCGTGATGTGAGCAGGAATAGGTGCAAGGGCATTTCTCTTTTTGTTTGCTGTTACAATTCATTCTACATTACCTCGTTTCCTTGATGACTGTATTGTAACAGAAAACCGCCAAAAAATCAATATTGTCATAATTACTATTTTAAGTTGACAAAAAAATATATATTTATTATAATATACATAGGAAGGTAGAGTACATTAACTTGAGCAATAAATATAATTATTCCAGATTAAGTAAAGGAGGAAATTTTATGTTGAAAAGAATGATTTGTTCACTTATCGCTGTAGTTATATTGATTTCTACTGTAACTATGAGTGTTTCAGCGATTGATGATGGCAATATGGAAGATCAAATGCCTGTCACTTATACCGTACAGGACGGTAACTTAATCATCGACTGGACAGCTACAGATGCACTGTACATATTGAAATACGCCGTACAAAAAGGGCATTATAAACGTCCGGATATGCCCCATTGGGCGTATGATTTGGATCAAGATGGTTCTGTAAACGCAGGAGACGCTTTGCTTTGTTTGCAACACAGTGTTGGTAAAATTACAGTAATACTTCCCGAAGTTATTTTGTACTTGGAATAATCTTCGTTCAAAACACATTTCTATTATAATATTTGCAACATTAGAAAATTAACGCCGTCATGACACTTTGGTTAATAGCCGCAATTGTGTTGTAAAACGGTAAATACGAAAAAAGTGGCTGTAAAAAACCAAATGTTTTTTACAGCCACTTTTCAATTATATCAAATAAAAGATAGCGTATAAAATGGGTTGATGAGCCAAATAGATCCAAAGGGAATGACGGCCGCAAAAACAAAAGAAGCGGGTGATCTTCCAATCGCCAACCCGTTTGGAAAATAGGGATTCTCTCTTTTTATACAGGGTTTTGCCTAAAAACAAGCCGGCGATATAATATCCAATGTTGGGAAACAGCGGGAAGTAATCACCGGAGGAAAATCCGGGATACCGCAGCCCCAAGGGGAACAGCCATCGAATATCATTCAGCACCACCGTATCCAGCCCGTACCCTAAAATGACAGCCGCAACCGCCAAAAAGGGAAGTGTCCAGGTGGGGAGTTTCAGCAGAATGGGCGAGAGAAGCATACAAATCCCTAAAAAGTGGAGAATGCCGAATCGAATGATCATAGAATCACTGGCAAAACCCAATTCTGCCATGGCCCAGGTTACACCGGTGCAAACCATACCGGCGGCAAATACGATCAGACCCCGGCGAATGGGATGATGCCCCAATGTGACGCACAGCCCGGACAAGACAATGAACAGAATCCCGCCCCAATCCAGTAAAAACCAGTAGATTCCGGGGAAATCGGTAATGCCGAAAAAATCCTGCATATCAAAAAGCGCATGAACAATAACCATCCCTAAAATGCAAATGCCTCGCATGGCATCCAGTTCAAAGATCCGTTGATTCTTGGTCGCCATAATCATCCTCCTTGTATTGGGAAGTAACCAAAGTATACCATAGCAACCAAAAGAATGCAACCGGTTTTACCGCTTTTCTCCGCCGTCGTGCTGTATGATCATGTCCATAAGCGGCACACAAATGCCGCCCAATGCCAAAAAGCCAAAACCGGCTTCAAATAACATACCGCCAATGCCACGGGGAAACGAGGAAAGCGCAAACCATACCACAGCGCCGCATCCGGCAAAACATAAAATGGAAGCATAAATACATACCACCAGGATCCAAAAAGGGTAGGGGTGTATGTTTTGAATATAGCCGGAAAGTTCTCCAAAAAATTCTTTCGTTTTCAATGTTTTCCCTCCTCCACATCCATTGTATCGAATGGTACGTATTGTTACAAGAGGAGAAATATTGGGAAACCCTCCAAAGAAATCCTTACAGGTGTAGGGTTATAAAAAGCAAATATCGCCCAACGGCAAAAAAGAAGAGAAGACTCGTTATAAACAAACGAATCTTCTCTTTGTTGGTTGTGATCGATGGGGACTAAATCACGCGAATACGGATCACACCGTCAATGGCTTTCAGGTCATCTTCCAGACCGTCCACCATTTCGGAAACGTCCACCATGGTATAAGCATAATCGCCTTTTGCTTTGTTGAGCATATTTTCGATGTTGATGTTAGCACCGGAAATCACGCCGGAAATGGAAGACAGCATATTAGGAATGTTTTTGTGAATGATGCATACCCGGCCTTTGCCACTGCGGGGGCAGGAAACAGCAGGGAAGTTCACCGAGTTCACAATGTTGCCGTTTTCCAAGAAGTCGATGAGTTGACCGGCTGCCATAGAAGCACAGTTGTCTTCCGATTCAGGGGTGGAAGCACCCAGGTGGGGGATGCAGATGGCACCGTCCACACCGATGATGTCATCATCCGGGAAGTCGGTTACGTAGGCGGCAACCTTGCCGGTTCCCAGCGCATCGATCATAGAGGGAGTATCCACCAGTGCGCCACGGGCAAAGTTGAGAATACGAACCCCATCTTTCATGGTGGCGATGGTTTCAGCGTTGATCAATCCTTTGGTAGAATCAGTCAAGGGAACGTGAATGGTGATGTAATCGCAATTGGCGAAAATCTCTTTCAAATCGTTGGAGTGTTTGATGGAACGGGACAGATGCCATGCGGCGTCAACCGACAGATAAGGGTCGTAGCCATAAACGGTCATGCCCAGCGATTTGGCGGCGTTGGCAACCTCAATACCAATAGCACCCAAACCAATAACACCCAGGGATTTACCCAGAATTTCCGGGCCGGTAAAGGCAGATTTGCCTTTTTCTACCATTTTGCCCACTTGGTCGCCGTTTCCTTTCAGGGTTTTGGCCCAGTCAATGGCAGGAATCACCCGACGGGAGGAAATGAGCAAACCGGCAATCACCAGTTCCTTTACGGCGTTGGCATTGGCACCGGGGGTGTTGAAAACAACAATGCCTTTTTCGGCACAGTCAGCCACCGGAATGTTGTTAACACCGGCACCGGCACGGGCGATGGCTTTCAGGTTTTCGGGCATTTCGTAGTCGTGCATGGCGGCAGAACGCACCATGATGGCATCGGGATTGGTAAAATTATCTCCGCAGGTGTAATT
>CAYLYC010000080.1:0-5949 GCA_964387715.1 uncultured Eubacteriales bacterium
GATTATGGAAAAAAATATAAGAACCATTGGTGTTCTTACCAGCGGCGGTGACGCGCCCGGCATGAATGCGGCTGTTCGTGCGGCCGTTCGTACTGCACTGAATAAGGGTATGCAAGTTAAAGGCATCATCCGTGGTTATAACGGTTTGATCGATGATGATATTGTGGATCTTAATATTCGTAGCGTTTCGGATATTATCAATCGGGGCGGTACAGCCCTTTATACTGCCCGTAGTCCCCGTTTCAGAGAAGAAGCAGGTATACAAGCGGCGGTGGAAACCTGCAAACGTCACGGCATTGACGGTATCGTTTGCATCGGCGGTGACGGTACCTTCCGGGGCGCAAGAGACCTGTCTTTGCATGGCGTTCCCTGCGTGGGCGTTCCTGCCACCATTGATAATGATATTTCCAGCACCGAGTATACCATTGGTTTTGATACTGCGGTGAATACTTGTATGGAAATGGTAGACCGTCTGCGGGATACCGCTCAATCTCACGACCGTTGCACGGTGGTAGAGGTTATGGGCCGGGGTGCCGGGTATTTGGCATTGCATTCCGGTGTGGCTTGCGGTGCTACCACCATTTTGACCCCTGAGATCAAGTTGGATGTAAAAACCGATATTATTGATAAGATCACCAGCGCAAAACGCACCGGCAAAAAGCACTTCATTGTGGTGGTTGCCGAAGGAGTCGGCGGTGTGGAAAAACTGGCACAACAGATTCAATCGGTGACCGGTATTGACACCAGAGCCACTATTCTGGGTCACGTTCAACGGGGCGGTACACCCAGCGTACGTGACCGGGTAACTGCCAGTCGTATGGGCTTTGAAGCGGTTCAGCTTCTCGCCCAGGGTATTGGTAACCGTGTGGTGGCAGAAAGAGACGGCAAGATCGTGGACTACGACATTTATGAAGCCCTGAATATGGTCAAACCCTTTGATGAACGGCTGTATCAAGTGGCAAACGCCATCAGCAATTAGAATACAAAAACCTTTTCCGGATCATATTGGTCTGTGAAAAGGTTTTTTCTTTGTTTTTCGATGGGTTCACCTATTGACTTTTGACCATCAGGCAAGGTATAATAAACATAGCGAATACGCATTATTACTTTGAGGAGTGCAAAGATAATGGCAAAGGCAACATTAATCATTATGGCTGGCGGTATGGGCAGTCGTTACGGCGGCCTGAAACAGTTGGAAAAAATTGGCCCGAATCAAGAAAAATTGATCGATTACAGTATCTACGATGCAAAACAGGCGGGCTTTGACAAAGTGGTATTTTTGATCAAAGAAGAAAACCTTGCCTTGTTTAAGGAGGAGATCGGCGATGCAGTGGCAAAGCATATTGAAGTGGAATATGCTTTCCAATCCACCGAAGACCTGCCGGAAGGATGTACTCCGTTAGAAGGGCGCACCAAACCCTGGGGTACCGGTCACGCCATTTGGTGTTGCCGAAACGTGGTGGACGGTCCTTTTGCAGTCATCAATGCGGACGATTATTACGGTCCCAAAGCATTCCGTCTGGTGTATGACCATTTAATGGCGCCAAAGGATGGCGTATCCTACATGATGGCAGGGTATATTCTTCGCAACACCTTGACCGACAATGGCAGTGTTTCCCGTGGGGTATGTGAAGTGGATGGCGATCAACTGATTTCTATTGAAGAAAACAAGAAGATCGAAAAAGGTCTGGATTGCGCTCTTTCCACCATGCCGGACGGCAGCGTGAAGGAATTGCCGTTGGAGAGCGTGGTTTCCATGAACTTCTGGGGCTTCACCCCTGACCTGTTCGCCAAGTTGGAAGAAGGTATGGTTCGGTTTATGAACCAACCCACCGACGCTCCTTTAACCAGAGAATATCTGTTGCCGGAAGAAGTGGAAAATCTGCTTCAGGCAAACTATTGCACCGTTACCGTATCTCCTACCGATGACCGGTGGTATGGGGTTACTTATCCGGAGGACAGGGAATTGGTGGCAAATGCCATCCGGAATTTGGTTCGTTCCGGCATGTATCCCTTGTCTTTGTGGGATGACGAATAACTTTATACAAGTTGCACAAGGCAGTACAGTTCATCTGTGCTGCCTTTTTTTATGATGAAATCGGTTGGAATGCACAAAAACCGGATAAAGTTTTCGGCAAATTGGCTAAAATAATCTTCGGGTTTTGTGTCAAAATCCAGAAACCTTTGGTGAATATTGACGAAAAAGACAATATGTATAGTACATTTTTTATAAAATTTCAAAAAATTATTGACTTTCAAAAGAAAAAGTTGTATGATTAGTATGTATAAGTAAGGAGTTATGTCATGCAGCGTTTTTCCAATCATACAGATCATCCGCAAACAGACGAAGAATTGGCTTTGTCAGCTCGTGGCGGAAATGATGCCCATCGTATTCGCTTGATCAGTCGGTATATGCCGGTGGTCAAAGCCCGGGTGTCCGGCTATGCCGGCGGTTTAGAGCCGGAGGATCTGGCGCAGGAGGGTATGATTGGTTTGATGCAAGCCATCCGTAATTACGACCCAAGCAAAGGGGCGTCCTTTAAAACGTTTGCTTTGCTTTGTATTGACCGAAGCATCATTTCGGTGGTACGGGCATCCATGGCGGCAAAAAAAATTCCTGCTTCTACCATTGTGCCTTTAACCGATGAGGAAACCGAAGGAAAAACGCAGGACGATCCGGAATCCATTGTGGTTTCCCAGGACAATCTCCGTTGGTTGGTGGGGCAGTTGGGTCAGGTGCTTTCCCAGTTGGAGCAACGTGCCTTTTTCTTGTATTTGGGCGGTTGTGAATATGAGGAAATTGCCGACCGGTTACAAGTGTCGGTGAAAACAGTGGATAATGCCCTTTGCCGTGCAAGGAGCAAGATCAAAAAACTGGATTTATAAATGCTCTCAGTAGCTCATAGAGAAGAGCGTTGATTTCAAAGGAGACGGTGCAAATCCGTCCTAGGGCAAAACTAATTTTTTCAAGCGAGGTAAAAGAAATGTTCGAAGACAAAACCCTGACCTGTAAAGAATGCGGCAATGAATTTGTATTTACTGCCGGCGAACAGGAATTCTATGAAGCGAAAGGATTCGTGAACGAACCTCAACGTTGCAAAGCTTGTCGGGATGCCCGCAAGAATGCTGCCAGAGGCGAAAGAGAATGGTTCACTGCTACTTGCGCAGCTTGCGGTGGCGAAGCCAAGGTTCCTTTCCAACCCAGAGAAGACCGTCCTGTTTATTGCAGCGAGTGCTTTGCAAAGCAAAAAGAAGAAGCCTAATCGTTTGATAAATCTGTGATCTTGTGTCACGTTTATGATAAGCATATTGCTTGATACTGATTGGATTTCCGAAAACATCTTTGTCCATGTGTTAGTGGGCAAAGATGTTTTTGTTTATATTCGGTTTATAAAACTCTTGTATTTCGACAGGTTGTGTGTTATACTTTACATAACGGTTTGGATTTTTGTGCGCAAAAATCCGAAAAGGAGGAACAGAATGCCTGAAGTATTAGAACAAAACAAGGTTGAACAACCTGTTGTACAAAAACCGGAAGTTAAAAAACGGAAACGCCGTTTTGGTGATCGATATGACGGTTATCGTGTAAGAACGTTAGACTTACCGTTCTGGATCATTCCTAACATCATGCGTTCCCGTATGGATAGTCAGATTTTATTTGAAGAAGCCATTGATATCACCGAATTGGAACGGTATGTCCGTGCAAAACGGGCGGAGGATATGCCTGATTTGCGGCTGCTTCACGTGGTGGTTGCGGCTATGGTGCGGGTGTTCGCCTTGCGTCCCCAACTCAATCGTTTTGTGGCGGGTAAAAAGATCTATGCCCATAATAATTTTCGCCTTTCTTGCACGGTGAAGCGTTCACTGACCGATGATGGTGAAGAAACAGAAATTCTTCCCGTTTTTCAACCAACCGATACGTTGGCTGATGTGGTTGCCACCTTCAATAAGGCGTGGTTGGATGCTGTTAACGAGGAAACCAAAGGGGATAACCAAAGCGATGTGGTAAACCGTGCTGTTGCGCATATCCCTACCTGGATGAAAACGATTGTGGTTTTTGTACTGCGGAATTTGGACAAGGTTGGTTTGATGCCGAAATTCATTTATCACGCCAGTCCGTTCCACTCCAGCGCTTATTTGACCGATGTGGGTTCCATTGGAATCGATTCCGTCTACCATCATTTGTATGAATTTGGTACCACTTCTTGCTTCCTGGCAATGGGCAAAAAAATGCACCAAACCTATTTGAAGGATGACGGTACGGTAGGTAAACGGAAAATCATCAATTTCCGTTTTGTGTTGGATGAACGGATCTGTGACGGCCATTACTACGCCACTTCGATCAAAATGTTCCGTCGGCTTATCAAACACCCGGAACTGCTGGAAGTACCTCCCGAATCCATCCCGGACGAAATTTAATAATAACGAAAAAATAATCCCGGTTGAGTTCATCTCAACCGGGATTTACTTATGTTATTAACCTTATAACAGGTGGCAAGAAAGCACCAAGGATGCAAACACGATGGATACGATGGAAAGCAGTTTGATCAGGATGTTGATCGCGGGACCAGAGGTATCCTTGAAGGGGTCACCAACGGTGTCGCCCACAACAGCCGCTTTATGTTGATCGCTACCTTTTCCGCCGTGTGCGCCGGATTCAATGTATTTCTTGGCATTGTCCCAAGCGCCGCCGGAGTTGCTCATGAAGATGGCGATCAGGAAGCCGGTAACAGTAGAGCCGGCAAGCATTCCGATTACGCCGTTAGGACCAAGCAACAGACCAACCAAAACGGGAACAACCACAGCGATAACGGTGGGCAGTACCATTTCCCGCAGGGAGGAACGGGTGCAAAGGTCAACGCAGGATTTGTAATCCGGTTCGGCTTTACCGTCCATCAGGCCGGTGATCTCTTTAAATTGACGGCGTACTTCCCGTACCACGCTTTGGGCGGCTTTACCAACCGAACCCATGGTAAGAGCGGCAAAGATAAAGGGCAGACAAGCACCGATCAACAAACCAGCCAATACGGTGGGATTCAACAAATTCATATCAAAGGTAAAGCTGCCCTTTGCCAACTGAACGATTTGGTCACGATAGGAAGCAATCAAAGCCAAAGCGGTCAAAGCGGCAGAACCAATGGCAAAACCTTTACCGGTAGCGGCAGTGGTGTTGCCCAAGGAGTCCAGAGCGTCGGTGCGTTCTCTGACCGAGTGGTCCAGACCAGCCATTTCAGCAATACCGCCGGCATTGTCAGCAATGGGTCCGTAAGCGTCGGTAGCAAGGGTGATGCCCAGTGTGGACAGCATACCAACTGCTGCCAGGGCGATACCGTAAAGCCCCATATCGGCATTGGCTACACCGCCGGAAACAAAGAAGGAGATCAAAATACAAGCCACAATAATTACGATAGGAATGCAGGTGGAAAGCATCCCCAAACCAATACCGCCGATGATAACGGTAGCAGAACCGGTTTCAGAATCGGAGGCCAGTTTTTTGGTGGGTCTGAAAGAATCAGAGGTAAAGTACTCAGTGGCTTTACCGATCAATACACCGGCAACCAGACCGGAAAGAATTGCGCCGTAAATGCCGATGTTGGCTTTGCCTAAAATGAAGTAAACCAAGGGGAAAGCCAGAACAGCAATCAGAATAGAGCTGAAGTTTGTGCCACGGCTCAAAGCGGCCAACAAACTCTTTTGGTCGGTGTTTTCCTTTGTGCGAACAAAAACAGTACCAAGGATGGAGCACAAAATACCAATGGCAGCCAACAACAGCGGAACCACCAGTGCCCGGGTCATCATTCCTTCGCTTACGTTACGGAAAGCCGCAGTGCCCAGTGCGATGGCAGATACCAAGGAGCCGAAATAGGATTCATACAGGTCAGCGCCCATACCGGCAACGTCACCAACGTTATCACCAACGTTATCGGCGATAACAGCGGGGTTACGGGG
>CAYLYC010000081.1:0-5915 GCA_964387715.1 uncultured Eubacteriales bacterium
CCGCTGACGTAACGGTGAGAAGTACCGTGGAAGCCGTAGCGGCGGATACGGTATTTTTCATAGTATTCATAGGGCAGAGCGTACATATAAGCAAAGTCGGGCATGGTTTGATGGAAACCGGTGTCGAACACAGCAACTTGGGGTACGCCGGGCATCATTTGTTCACAGGCACGGATCCCGGTGAGGTTGTGGGGATTGTGCAAGGGCCCTAATTCACAGCATTCTTCGATGGCTTCGATTACTTTTTCATCAATGATAACCGAACCGGAGAATTTTTCGCCGCCGTGGAGAACACGATGGCCAACTGCGGAAATTTCTTCCAAAGAACCGATCACGCCGTTTTCTGCAGAAGTAAGGGTGTCGATCACCAATTTGATGGCTTCACCGTGGTTTGCCATTTGAATGTTGATCTTGTAGTCGTCTTTACCGGGAACAGCGTGTTTGAAGTTACCGCCGTCAATACCGATACGGTCGCAAAGACCTTTTGCCATAACAGTTTCGTTTTCCATATCAAACAATTGATATTTGATGGAGGAACTGCCTGCGTTGATAACCAGAATTTTCATGGAATTACACCTATCCTTTTCAAAATATCAAAATTTACCAACAATCATATTACCACGGAAAGTCCCTTGTGTCAAGGTTTTTAGCAAAGAGGAATGGATGATTTTGCGTTTTGGATAAGAGCTCAAACCCGAATCCGCCGCAAAGCGGTATATTTCGTTGCTTTTCACTTGCTTTTTTGTTCCAAAAGGTGTATAGTGAAGGTAATTTTAGGGAAAGGGAATGGACCTATGAACATTCTTATCATCGGCAACGGTAAATTAGGTGCCTCACTTGCAAGAAAACTGTCCCAGGAGGGTCATGAGGTCAGCGTTATCGATCATAACGAAAAGGCGCTGAGTACCAGCGTTGCCAATAATAATATTGCCGGAATCATCGGGAACGGTGTGGATCGGCGGGTTTTAACTGACGCCTTTGTGGCTGATGCGGATGTGGTGATTTCGGTCACTCAGCAGGATGAAGTGAATATCATCACTTCTATCATCGCCAATCAATTGGGTGCCAAGCATACGATCGCCCGTATCCGAGAGGTTGAGTATGCGGTAAGCATGGATCTGTTGCGTCCTCAAATGGGGCGTGGTGTGAACGTGAACCCTGAACTGGAGGCAGCGGAGGCAGTATCCCGTATTTTCCGCTTTCCTTCCGCGCTGAAGGTGGATTTCTTTTCCCGTGGCAGGGTAGAAACCATTGGCATTGCCATTGATAAAAACAGTCCTCTTGCCGGTGTACGGCTCATGGATTTTTCTTCCCGTTTCAAAGCCAAGGTGTTGATCTGCATGGTTCACCGGGGGGATGAAGTGTTGATCCCCGGCGGTGACTTCGTTTTGCAGGAGGGGGATGAGATCACCCTGACCGGTACGCCCAAGGATGTGAACCAACTGTTGAAAAAAATCGGGTTCACCAGCCGTAAAGTGAAAAGCGTAATGATCGTAGGCGGCGGCAGGATCGGTTATTATCTGGCCCGGATGCTGCAGGATCTGGGCATGGATATCAAACTGCTGGAAAAAGACCGTGACCGCTGTGAGAAGTTGGCAGATCTGTTGCCCAAGGTCAACGTGATTCACGCTGACGGTACGGACCAGAACACCTTGCTGGAAGAAGGGATCGACCATGTGGACGGTCTGGCGGCACTGACCGCTTTGGATGAGGAAAACGTGATCATTTCCATGTTTGCCCAATCCAGAAACGTGGGCAAAGTGGTGACCAAGATCAATCATATCACCTTTGGCGGCGTGTTGGAAAAGGCGGGTATCAACTGTGTGGTTACGCCGCACGCCATCACCACCAACAACGTGTGCCGTTATGTCCGTGCGTTGCAAAATTCCGAGGACAGCAGTTTTGAAACTCTGATCAGTTTGGTGGACGGACGGGCAGAAGGCATTGAATTCCACGTGGGTAAAAAGTTTGCAGGCAATTATATCCCCTTAAAAGACCTGAAATTAAAGAAAAATATCCTCATCGGGGTTATTATCCGGGGAACGAAAATCGTTTATCCCACCGGTGATGACTGTATTATGCCGGGCGACAATGTGATGATCATTACCACCCGCAACGGCATCCACGAAATCAGTGATATTTTGCAATAAATATTGAATGTACCAGTCCGGTAAAAACGGACAATAGAACCCCTTTGACCCTGAAGCACTTGCCGTGAAGTCGAATTCATCTATCGGTGCAATATCTTCGTAGATTTTGGATAATGAATATTTGGTATTGACATTTCCTGCGTTTTGTGGTATTATAATGTCAGATACAGATTGCTGATTCGCTGGCGTATTTGTAAAACGCCGGGTTTCAGTAGTCTGTATTTTTTTGTCAGTTCCGTATCATAACCGAAAAACTTTTTGTCATATTCTTTTAGCCATTGCGGTTTATTCTGCCCTGCTTGGGTAAAGGTATCGATGGTAGACTCAAGAGCATTGGAAAGAATGGTGCGGATGGATATGCCACGGAAAGATGCACACAAAAAGGGCATGAACATATTCAAACAAAACAAAACTGACATCACTTAAAAAGCGATGTCAGTACGCTGTTTACCATGTAATGATACCTACCGTAGAGGTTTTGTCCCACGATTGGGAGCAAAAAGGTTTTTCAAAAAAATCCTAACCGTCGATCATGTCCACCAAGGCGTTATAGGGGCGGAATCCCAATTCTCTTTTTACCACCTTGCCCTGTTCCATCACCACAATGGTGGGGATGGAGGAGATTTGAAACATGGATGCCAATTCCGGTTGCTCATCCACGTCGATTTTGCCCACAAGCAGGTCGGGACGTTCTTCTGCCAATTGGTCGATCACCGGCGCCATCATCTGGCAGGGACCGCACCAGGTTGCCCAGAAATCCAGTACAACGGGTTTTTCAGAGGAGAGAATTTCCCGTTCAAATTGTTCTTTGGTAACGTGCAATACAGCCATGGTTATTCTCCTTTGCTTTTATAGTACAACATACAGTGGCAATACCCCTCAAAGTCCGGGTCGGCAATTTGCTCCCGAAATTCCTTACATATACATTTGTTTTCGGGAGTGGCCTCCAAACGGCAGGGGCAATAGCCGTTTTTCTTTTTTAAACCCTCTTTGATTTTTGCCACCAATTCCTTGTTTTCGTTTAACGTGACAGCCATGCTAACCCCTCCTTTTTCTTTATTATACCATATTTCCCTCAAAATACAAGTGAAGGGGCTGTAAAAAACCAAGCGTTTTTTGCAGCCCCTCAATTTGTTTATTTGCTTTCCATCCAGGTAATAAAGTGATAACTGTCAAGAATCTGGAAATACCGTGCCAACCGTTCATATAACGGGTGACTGGCTTCGCCGAAATGGGCATCCACCAATTTACCCAGCGCCATGATGTCCTTCTCACCGTCTAACAACGGCCAGAGAAAACTACCCATCTCGTCCAGGTGAATGTAGGTGATCTTAGGGCGCTTGAACAACTTTTGCGCTACCCGGTTTGCCCAACCGGTGTTTTCGATCTCCAGGGTGACAATGCCTTTTTCATCGGCAGTCCATGCCATGGATTCCGGACGGGCGGGAATCCGCAGCAGATAATTTTCCGGAATAACGATCTTTTTCTTTTTCATGATTATTCTTCAACGGTTTTGGGTTGTTTTTTCCACAAACTGAATTTCAGCAAGGAAAGGATAACCAAGCCGAACAGTACCAAACTGCCGATTTGTGTTGCCCAACCGGGAATGCCCAAAGCGGCAATGTTGTCGGACAGATCCAGTTTATCGCTGATACCGAAGATGGCCAACAATGCCAACAAAATACCAACCAGACCTTCACCGGCAATCATACCGGAACTGAACAGTACGCCGTTGTTGATCATGTTGTCTTTCTTTTTGCCATCCTTCATTTTGTTGAAGAACAAACGAACCAGACCGCCCACCATGATGCAGGCGTTCAATTGTACCGGCAGATAAACACCGATGGCGAAGGGCAGAACGGGGATGCCCACCACTTCGATCACAACGGCAATGAATACGCCAATGAGGATGAGACCCCAAGGCAGATTTCCTTCCATAATGCCTTCGATAACCATTTTCATCAAAGTGGCTTGAGGAGCAGCCAGTTCTTCTGAACCAAAGCCCCAGGCACTGTCTAACAGATAAAGGGTTGCGCCAATGGCAAATGCGGCGGCAACAACGCCGATGATCTCACCGTATTGTTGCTTTTTGGGAGTAGCACCCAGTAAATAACCGGTTTTCAGGTCTTGGGAGGTATCCCCGGCAATGGCGGCAACAATGCAGATGATAGAACCAATGGCAATAGCGGCTTGCATACCGTGGGCACCAACGTCGCCGGTGATCTTCAAAATCAGGGTGGCGATCAGCAGAGTGGCGATAGCCATGCCAGAAACCGGGTTGTTACTGCTGCCCACCAGACCTACCATACGAGAGGAAACAGTGGCAAAGAAGAAACCGAATACCACAACGATGGCAGCACCAACCAGGGAGACAGGAACAGCAGGAACCAGCCACACCACCAAGGTGAGGATCAGGATAACGAGTAAAACAACCTTGATGTTGATGTCTTGCGCAGTCCGTTCGGTACCGCCGCCGGAAAGGGAGAAGCCCTTCATGGAGTCTTTAAAGGTGCGAACGATCAAGGGCAGGGATTTGATCAAACTGATGATACCGCCGGCAGCCAATGCACCGGCACCGATGTAACGCACATAGGTGCTCCAGATTCCACTGGCACCGCTTTGGGCAAAGATCTCACCGATGGCAACACTGCCGGGGTACAAGGTCAAATCACTGCCAAACAGCACAATGAGGGGAATCAGCACCAGCCAGCTGAGAACACCGCCGGCAAACATATAGGACGAAATGCGGGGACCGCAAATATAACCCACGCTCATAACGGCAGGATAAATTTGTGTGCCGATGGAACCGGGATAGGTTTTTGCAGTTCCTTCTACCGAAACTTCGCCCGGAACGACCTTTAAGCCGTCAATGATAAATTTGAAGATTGCGGCAAAGCCCATACCGGCAAAAACGGTAGAAGCATTGCTGCCGCCTTCTTCACCAGCCAAAAGAACTTCAGCACATGCTTGTCCTTCGGGGTAGGGGAGAACACCGTGTTCCCGGACGATCAAAGCGTTACGCAGGGGGATCATAAAGAATACACCCAACAGACCGCCAAGCAATGCAATGATGGTAATGGACCAGATGCTGGGTTTGTCCATGACCCCTTCTTTTGCCCAAATAAACAGGGCGGGCATGGTGAAAATAGCACCGGCAGCCAAAGATTCACCGGCAGAACCGATGGTTTGTACTAAATTGCTTTCCAAAATGGAGTTTTTGCGCATGATCACACGAATCACACCCATGGAGATAACCGCCGCAGGAATGGATGCGGACACGGTCATACCAACGCGAAGCCCTAAATAGGCGTTCGCAGCGCCAAATATCACTGACAGTAAAACACCCATGATGATGGAGGTTACGGTAAGTTCGGGCGTAACTTTACTGGCAGGAATATAGGGTTTGAATTCCTTGTTGTCCATAGATAAATTCCTCTCTAACAAATTTGAAAAAAGGTGCAGTACCTTAATCTAAAATATATTATCATAAAAAACAAATTTCGTCAAGGTAATAAATTCACCTCGATGATGTGCAGGTGTATGGTCTGCGCAAAATGATATACTTGCTTCGCAATGATAAATCATCCGTTCCTTCATATGTGAAGCGTACATCATCTGTGATCATAGGGAACGGATAGCGTTGAAAAAAGCCACCTTTGTCGTTAGACAAAAATAGTTAATATTTCATGAATTTCAGAACGGATTGCATAAACGCAAGCCGTTCTTGCGTGTTGCGCACCCGGTGAGATAATGGTATACTATATA
>CAYLYC010000082.1:0-5892 GCA_964387715.1 uncultured Eubacteriales bacterium
GCTGTTTATGAAACGTATGAGCGATGAAGCCAGTGTAACCGGTTGGCAATACGTTGACCCGGTGAATGATAAAGACAGCATTGAATTAAGGGCCGTTCCCCAAAACGTTCGTGTTTATGAAATCAGCGGACCGATGTTTTTTGGTGCTGCGGATAAGATCTTAGACATTCGGGTGAAGGATTACACTCGTTGCCTTGTTCTTCGTATGAGAAGTGTTCCGGCGATGGACGCAACAGCCATGAATGCGCTGGAATCTCTTTATAAGAAATGCAAACAAAAAGGGGTGCAATTGGTATTCTCCCACGTGAATCAGCAACCCTTGAACGTTATGAAAAAATCCGGATTTTATCAGATGGTTGGGGAAGAATGTTTCTGTCCTCATATTGATGAAGCACTGGAAAAGGCAAGTCAATACGTATAATTTAAAAGGCGCTGTAAGAATTGAAACGTTCTTCACAGCGCCTTGTTTAATATTTCCGTGTACCTAATCGGATATGCAGTTTTTACACCCAGTATATCCATCCCCCTCCAACTGCTCGGCTGTGCCGTTAAAGATCTCTACGTTATCTTCGTTTATGCTATTTACGCTGTTGCAAGAGGGGAGATGATATTTCATGGAATTTGTATTCAGGACATAGTTTCGAACGGCCTGGTCGGCTTGGGATGACTCACTGTCATTCGTCTGCTGTTCCTCTTTACTTTCACCAGTGGCATAATCAATTTCTACGCCCGGTTGTATGTTGAAGCAATAAACGTTAAAGCAAACACCTTTTCCATTATCCTCAATC
The DNA here is from genome assembly GCA_964387715.1 of uncultured Eubacteriales bacterium. Lineage (GTDB taxonomy): Bacteria > Bacillota > Clostridia > Oscillospirales > Acutalibacteraceae > UMGS1484. The sequence continues at coordinate 789 of CAYLYC010000082.1, forward strand.
GACCATCCTTCCATTTGAACGCCGGATGCCAGTAAATTATTTCCTTCAAAAATGGGTGTTACCCGGTACATGACGTGATTTCCGGTGTTATTTACGTATTCAGCAACCTGGTTTTCAAAGGGGAGCATACCCTCGGTGTTCAAATAGCGTGTTCCGGTAATTAAATTGCGCTCGTTGGCGTTTTCTCCGGTTAATTGGAATCCAATCAAATGACAACGGTTGTATAGATATTTGCCGTCAACATGGTCGTATTTTACCGTGTGCCATCCGGTGGGCTTGATTTGACCGATAGCACCCCGTTCTTCGGTGGGCATGATGTCCTTTCCAATACAGGCAATGGCAACACCGCATCGACCCAATATATCTAAATCGCTATATCGTTCAAAACTTTCTGCGGTGATTTCATCTTCAGTAAATTCCGGCTGATTATTGTTGAGCACCTGATAGGCGGCATTATCCTCTGTTGGTGTTGCGGGCGCCTCACTTGCAAAGCAACCGGTTAATAGCAACAGAAAGATAAGGATAAGAGATATCACACGTTTTTTCATTAAACCACTTCCCAATCAATAGGATAAAATAACCGAATTGGTTTGTCAAGGAGGAAGAAAAAACCTTTTATGAATTTTTTTGATAAAAGGGATGAAAATCCGAGGAAAATGTGTTATGATAACATTGTTAGGTCAAAAGGGAGGTGCCATGTTGGAAAATCTGTTACAAGATGTACCGGAAAGAATTATCAAATGGCATCGTAAGCATAAACGCCCCCTTCCTTGGCGAAGGGATGCATCTGCCTATCACACCTGGCTGTCGGAGATCATGCTGCAGCAAACACGCATTGAAGCGGTGATTCCTTATTATTACCGGTTTTTGGAAGAACTTCCCACCATTGAGCATCTTGCTAACGTGCCGGAGGATCGCCTGTTAAAACTGTGGGAAGGTCTGGGATACTACAGCCGTGCCAGAAATTTAAAGAAAGCGGCACAAGTGGTGATGGAGCAGTACGGCGGCAATTTGCCCGTAACCGCAAAGGAATTGCGTTCGTTACCCGGAATCGGTGAGTATACCGCCGGTGCAATTGCTTCCATGGCGTTTGGACAACCCGAACCGGCTGTGGATGGGAACGTACTGCGAGTGGTGACCCGCATCACCGGAGACCGTGGTGATATTGCCCAGACTGCTGTAAAAAAGCGCATTACTGAACGTTTGCGGGAGTGTTATCCAACGGGAACAGATGCAGGGGATTTTACCGAGGGGCTGATGGAACTGGGGGAAACGGTATGTATTCCAGCCGGCAACCCTCGTTGTGAAGAATGTCCGGTGAAAGAACTCTGTGTTGCCAATGCAAAGGGTATAACCCAGGAGATTCCCGTAAAATCACCGAAAAAGCAGCGGAAAATACAACCCAAGACCGTTTTTCTTTTGCGTTGCCATGACCGATATGCAATTCAAAAACGCCCGGATACCGGTTTACTTGCGGGAATGTGGGAATTTCCCAACGTTGATGGGGCGTTGTCCAAGCAACAGGTTAAGGAACAAGCCAACGAGTGGGGGAGTTCCGGTCAACCGTTGTCCTTGCCCTCTGCCGTTCACGTTTTTACCCATATTGAATGGCATCTGCAAGGGTATTTGATGGAATTGAGTCATCCGTTGGATGGGTATTCCTGGGTAACGGCGGAGGAATTACAAAATAAGATTGCGATTCCGGTGGCGTTCAAAAAATATAAAGAATGGATCATTAAAACAGAGCGTTCTGTTTGATATATTAGGAGGTAAATCATCATGTTACACACATTAAAAAATGACAAGCTGATTGTAGAAATCGACTCCCTTGGCGGTGAGTTGATGTCCATCAAAACCGTTGCTGACGGTTGTGAGTATCTGTGGCAGGGAAATCCGGAATACTGGGAAAACCGGGCGTTTCATCTGTTTCCCATTTGCGGCCGTTTGTTCCAAAAGAAATACACCTACAACGGTGAAACCTACGAAATGGAGATCCATGGCTTTTTAAGAAGCACCGAACTGACCGTTGAAAGCCATACGGATGAAGCCATCACATATTCCATGGTGGATAGTGAAGAAACCAGAGCCCAGTATCCTTTCGGCTTTAAGGTATACGTGGATTATCGTTTGGATGGTGCAACCATTTATGTTGGTTTCCGGGTGGTAAACACTGATAATAAAGAACTGATCTTCACCTTTGGCGGTCACCCCGGTTTCGGTTTGCCTTTGGAAGACGGCCTTACTTTTGAAGATTATGAAATTGAATTTGCCCAGCCCTGCAAACCTGCTATGCTGGAATTTGGACCGGCCTTGCTTATTACCGGCGAAACCCGTCCCTTCCCCCTGGAGGATGATGTGCGGCTCTCTTTGCATCACGGTTTGTTTGACGACGATGCTATTTTCTTACAGGATATGAATCCCACCGTTACCTTGAAATCCAAAAAAGGCACCAAAGGGGTTACTGTTTCCTGTGATGACGTAAAATATTTGGGTCTGTGGCATAAACCCCAAAGCGATGCCCCTTATGTTTGCATTGAGCCCTGGCTTGGTATTCCTGGTTATGAAGACAAAATCGATGCCTTTGAAACCAAACGGGATATGATCCACCTGGAAGCCGGCAAGGAATTTGAAACTGGATTTTCTATCACGATCTTTTAGCTGGTGTGGGTATGAATATTTCCATTCCCGAGTATGCCTGGCAGGTGATAGACCGGCTGAATCAAAATGGCTTTGAGGCATACGTAGTGGGCGGTTGCGTACGGGATGTCTTGCTTGGTAGAACGCCGGGTGACTGGGACGTTTGCACCAATGCAAAGCCGGACGAGATTCTGGCCTGTTTTTCGGATACCGACACGGTGTTGACCGGTATTCAACACGGAACGGTTACTGTTTTGCTGGAACACAACCCCATTGAGGTAACAACCTATCGGATCGACGGCGTCTATTCGGATTGCCGTCATCCCGATGAGGTTGCGTTTACCGGTGCGCTGAAGGAAGATTTGGCCCGGCGGGATTTTACGGTTAATGCAATGGCGTATCATCCGCAAAAGGGTGTCATTGATCTTTACGGCGGCATGGAGGATATTAAAAACCGAGTGATTCGATGCGTCGGCGACCCTTTGATCCGCTTTTCAGAAGATGCCCTGCGGATCCTGCGCGGTCTGCGTTTTGCATCGGTATTGGGGTTTTCCATTGATACCGATACCTTGATTGCCATGGAACAAAAGCGCGGGTCTGTTCATTCGGTTGCTGTCGAACGAATTTACCAGGAATTAACGAAATTGGTGTGCGGCGACTTTGCAAAGCAGACCATAGAATCGTACGGCACGGTATTATCCGCCATATTGCCGGTTGTTCCGCCGGTGCAGTTATGTACGGGGTTTAATGAATTACCTGCCCAGCCCTCGGTGCGCTATGCCGCACTTTTGTTGAAGACCGGTGGTGTTTTCTCCTACTTATCCGGGTTAAAAGCCCCCGGCAAGGTGATTGCTGATGCGGTTGCGATCGATGAGGTTACTAAAAATCCAATTCCCAGCACATTGGAACAAGTACGGAAATCGGTTTATGGTTACGGATGGAATAGTACCGAGCAGGGATTGCTTGTAGCAAAATCCTACGGATACAACGTGACCGATGGTATCGGCTATTTACATGAAATACAGCAGAAAAACCTTTGCTGTTCATTGAAAGGGTTAGCGGTAACAGGAAACGATTTACAGCAAATCGGATTTTCCAGTGGCCCGGAACTTGGCAAAATGTTGGAACGGCTATTGTTTGCTGTGATGGAAGAACGGGTAGACAACACCCCTCAAGCGCTTTTACAATATGCAGACTCAAATAAAAAGAACCTATGACAGTTGATGGTCATAGGTTCTTTGCTATTTAGTGCTTTGGTTTTTTATCGGTTTTTTCCTTTACCGGATACAGTTCCGGATGTTCCTTTTTGGACTTTCTGACCTTCAGGTTAAAGTAAATCAGCATCCCGGCTGCACCCAAGGACAATAACCCAAATACGATGATGCCCACAATGGCAACCACCCGGTATTTTTTGGCCGTTGCCGGCGTTTTGGTTGGCGTTTCATCCTCCTGAGTACTGTTGGATGACGTTCCGGTGTATGAACCGTTGTAGTTGCTTACCGTCTCACCCGGTTGCCGTAAATCGGGATAGGAAATTTGCGAGGTAGCCGAGGAGGTATCGGTAGGGGATACCTTGGCGGCAACCGAAGTATTACCGGAGGGTTTGGATGCCGTTTGTGAGGAAGGGGACTGGGATACGGCTGAAGATTCAGAGGAAGCCGGTGAGGAGGATTGGGAAGATTCCGTTTGTGAAGCATCATCGATGTCTGATGAAACAACAGATGATACACCGGAAATATCAGAAGAAACGGAACTAACGTCTCCATCTGTTGCCGAAGCTGTGAAAAATGCAACACAGCTTGTACATAACAACACCAATGAAAGAATCAAAACAAATATGAGCCGTTTGGTATACACAGAATCCATAGGTAACGCTCCTTTGCAGTAGTAATTTAGTATTGTTTGCCCCAATAAACCATGGTTTTTGCGGGTTTGCCGCACACCGGACAAACGGTATCAATGGTCTCTTGTTCAAAGGGCATACAACGGGAGGTTAAGCCCGCTTTTTCTTTGATCGCTTCTTCACAAGCCAAATCTCCGCACCACATTGCACGAACCAAACCCGGCTTGTTATTGGCGATTTCGGTCATTTCCTCTAAGGTATGAGCATCGTATGTCATTTCTTCACGGCGTTTCAATGCTTTTTCGTATAAGCCGTCGTGAACCTTTTGCAACAATTCCGGAATGGCTGTTGCCAGATCGTCCAGAGAAACAACGGTTTTTTCCCGGTTATCCCGACGCACAACCACACAGCAGTTGTTTTCAATATCTCTGGGGCCGATCTCCAAACGAAGGGGCACACCTTTCATTTCATATTCAGCAAATTTCCAACCGGGGGATTGTTTGCTGTCATCCATTTTTACGCGGCAAACCGATTTCATTTTTTCGCAAATTTCTTCGGCCTTTTCGGTAACGCCCGGCTTGTGGGAAGCAATGGGAATTACGATCAGTTGTGTGGGAGCAACCT
>CAYLYC010000083.1:0-5748 GCA_964387715.1 uncultured Eubacteriales bacterium
GATCAATGCGGTGGCTTGACCCCGGCCGATGCCTTTGGTTTCACGGGTGATGCAAATAGAACCGCCGCCGATACCGACTTTGATAAAGTCTGCGCCGGCTTCAGCCAAAAAGCGGAAACCGTCACGGTCAACCACGTTACCTGCACCCACTTTAACGCTGTCGCCGTATTTGGCACGGATAAAGTCGATGGTTTTCTTTTGCCAACAGGAATACCCTTCGGAAGAGTCGATGCACAGCACGTCTGCGCCGGCTTCTACCAATGCAGGAACCCGTTTTTCATAGTCCAGGGTATTGATCCCGGCGCCAACCATGTAACTCTTGTTTTTATCCAACATTTCGTTGGGATTTTCTTTGTGTTGAGAATAGTCCTTGCGGAAAACAAAGTATTTCAAATGACCTTCATGATCCACCAAGGGGAGAGAGTTCAGTTTGTTTTCCCAAATAATATCGTTGGCAATCTTCAGGGAAGTGGTATCCGGTGCGGTGATCAATTTTTCCAGGGGGGTCATAAATTCCGACACCTTCATATCGGTGGACATACGGCTGACCCGATAGTCACGGCCGGTTACGATACCCAGCAATTTACCGTGGCAAGTACCGTCATCGGTTACTGCCATGGTGGAGTGACCCTTTTCTTCTGCCAATTCCAGAACATCCGCCAGGGTTTGGTCGGGTTTTAAGTTGGAATCGCTGACCACAAAACCGGCTTTGTAGTTTTTAACCTTTGCCACCATAGCGGCTTCGTCCTCAATGCTTTGAGAACCGTAAATAAAGGACATACCGCCCTCTCTTGCCAGAGCAATTGCCAAGGTGTCGTTGGAAACCGATTGCATGATAGCAGAAATCAGGGGAATATTCAGAGAAATATCCGGCTCTTCACCTTTACGGTATTTTACCAAAGGTGTTTTTAATGAAACATTCGCGGGAATACAGTCTTCTGAGGTGTAACCCGGAACCAACAGGTATTCACTAAAGGTATGAGAAGGTTCGTTGTAATAAAAAGCCATAACGGTTTCTCCTTTTTCATAAGATTATAGAATTACAGATATTTTATCACAAAATACGCCGTATGTCTACTAAAAAAACACAATATTTTTCGGTCGCTTTTTGTGTAATGTATTGAAAATGGGGGAGCGGTATAGTATAATTGGTGGGAAAGGTGATGATATCATGGCAATTTTAATTACCGGTGGATGCGGCTATATCGGCAGCCATACCTGTGTGGAGATGGCTAAGGCCGGCTACGATGTGGTTGTGGTGGATAATTACCACAATTCCAAAACAGCCGTGCACCAAAGAATACAGGAACTTGCAGGGAAGACCATTCCCTTTTATGATTGCGACGTACGGGATCATGACGGTTTGTGTCAGGTGTTTGAAAACCATCCCATTGAGGGTGTGATCCATTTTGCCGGGTGGAAGGCGGTGGCGGAATCTACCGCATTGCCTTTGGAATATTATGACAACAACGTGAGCGGTACCATCAATCTTTGTAAGGTCATGGCACGGTTCGGTTGCAAACGGTTGGTGTTCAGTTCTTCTGCCACGGTATACGGCGAGGAAAATTCCGTTCCTTTTTTGGAAGATATGCCGGTGGGACGGGTGGCAAATCCCTATGCCCGTACCAAACTGTTTAACGAAGAGATCATTCGGGATCTATGCGTTGCCGACCCGGATTTTTGCGGAATGAATCTGCGGTATTTCAATCCCATTGGCGCTCACGAAAGCGGCATGATCGGGGAAGACCCCAGTGATATTCCCAACAACCTGATGCCTTACATTTCTCAGGTTGCCATTGGCAAACGGGAAAAACTGCAGGTGTTCGGTAACGATTACCCCACCCATGACGGTACCGGCATTCGGGACTATATTCACGTGGTGGATCTGGCAAAAGGTCATGTGGCTGCCGTGGATTTTGCCCTGAAAAACACCGGCGCTCATACGGTGAATTTGGGAACGGGGATCGGTTACAGCGTTTTGGATGTGGTTCATGCCTTTATAAAAACCACCGGTGTTGACGTACCCTATGTGATTGCTCCCAGACGCCCCGGCGACGTTACCATTTACCTTGCCAATCCCGACAAAGCGGAACAATTGCTGGGCTGGAAAGCGGCGTACGGTATTGAAAAAATGTGTGAAGACACCTGGCGTTGGCAACAGCAAAATCCCAACGGATATGAAGAATAACCTGAACTTGTTTTTCTTATAGCGTCAGGGGATCGGAATGAACGGCAGGTGTTTGAATGGTAAAAGACAACGATAAGAAAACCAAATATGCCTGTTATTACACCTATCTTGCCATGTCCTCGGTGTTTAGTTTACCGCCTCTTTTATTTGCAACCTTTCGGGAATCGTACGGTATTTCCTATACCTTGCTGGGCACGTTGGTGCTGGTGAATTTTTGCACCCAATTGGGCGTGGATCTGATCTTCAGTTTTTTCAGCCACCGTTTCAACATTCACAAAACCATCCGTGTGATGCCCCTCATCACTGCATTGGGTTTGTGTATCTATGCACTGGTTCCCATGCTGTTTCCCCGGTATGCCTATGGGGGTCTGTTGATTGGCACCTTTGTCTTTTCTGTGGCCGCCGGGCTTGGAGAAGTGTTGGTCAGCCCTACCATTGCGGCTTTGCCGTCGGAGCATCCGGAGCAGGATATGAGCGTGTTGCACTCTCTTTACGCTTACGGCGTTTTGATGGTTGTGATGATCAGCACCCTGTTTCTCCGGTTTGTGGGTCGTCGGTATTGGATGATCTTAACCCTTTTCTGGGCGGTATTGCCGGTGATTGCCTCGCTGATTCTCATGAAGGTATCCTTGCCGGATATGAAGCTGGAACAGGGCGGGGGCAAACCCCAACGCAACAAACACCGAACCCAAAGCATCGCTCTTTGTATGGGGTGCATCTTTCTCGGTTCTTGTGCCGAAAATATTATGACCAACTGGATTTCGGTATATGCCGAAAACGCCTTATCCATGCCAAAGGCATGGGGTGATATTTTCGGAATGGCGTTGTTTGCCGTGCTGCTGGGATTGACCAGAACCGCCTACGCCAAATACGGCAAAAATATCACCAGGGTATTGACCTGGAGTATGGGCGGTACGCTTGTGTGCTACTTAGTGGTCGCCCTGTCGCCCAATGCGATGGTTTCTTTGGCCGCTTGTGTGGCAGTTGGCATTTGCACGTCCATGCTTTGGCCCGGTACGTTAATATTGATGGAAGAAAAAGTGCCGTCAGTTGGGGTTGCCGCCTATGCGTTGATGGCTGCCGGCGGAGATTTCGGCGCCTCCTTTGCCCCTCAAACGTTGGGCATTGTTGTGGATCAAATTTCCCTTTCCCAATGGGCGAAAACCTTGAGCGGTCAAGTTTCTTTGAATCCGGAACAAATCGGATTTAAATGCGGAATGCTGTTGGCGGCAATGATTCCCGCCATGGGATTGCTCCTTTTGGCGTACATGAAAAAACACTTCAAAAAACAAGGATAAACGGAACAAAAAATGCAACCTCCTATGGCGACATAGGAGGTTTTTTGATGCAAAAAAACTGACTCCGCCGGGTGGACGAAGTCAGTTGAATTTAGATATTCTGCGCAATCAGCGGGAATGGTGGTTAGCATTGCTGGGCGGCAACCGGTTCGGTTTCGCCGGCCTTTACCGCTTCAAAGTCTGCCACGATCTCTGCAGAAGGTTCTTTGGTCAGCAGGGAGACCACCACAATGCAAAGGGAGGAGAAAATGAAGGCAGGAAGCAATTCGTAAATGGCAAAGATGCCGCCCAGGGGAGCAATGGCATATTTCCAAATAAATACCATAGCGCCGCCGCCTATCATACCGGCAATGGCACCGGCACGGTTGGTGCGCTTCCAGAACAAGGAGAACAGTACCAGCGGCCCAAAGGTGGCGCCAAATCCTGCCCAGGCAAAGGATACAATGGTAAAGATAACGCTGTCTTCATCCAAAGCAATCACAATGGCAATGATCGCAATGACCAGCAAGGTAATGCGGGTAACAAGCATAACCTGTTTGTCGGTTGCGTTTTTCTTGGCAACCCCTTGGAAAATGTTTTTCGCAAAGGCAGAAGCGGCAATCAGCAGATAAGAGTCGGAGGAACTGATGGTAGCCGCCAAAATTCCCGCCATGACGAAACCGGCCAAAATGGGAATTAAAGAGCTTTGGGAAAGATAAATAAAGATATTTTCAGCGTCCGATTTGGTGAGCAATTCGGTGGGAGCAATTTGACGGCCGATGATACCAATGAAAACGGCAACCGCCAGAGAGATGACCACCCAGATCATAGCAATGCGGCGAGAGGGTTTCAATTCTTTTTCCGAACGGATGGCCATAAAGCGCAACAACACCTGAGGCATACCGAAATAACCCAGACCCCATGCCAACATAGAGCAGATGGTCAACACGCCGTAAGGAGCAGCATCGCCGAATACCGGGTTGCCGGCTGCATCGATCAGTTGTTTTCCGGTCTCATCCACAGTGGGGGAGGCAATGTTAAAGAAATCCAGGAAACCCGGAATTTCACGGGCATTTTCGATCACGGCGCCCAAACCGCCGGCATTGACCACGCTAACCACAACAATAACGGTCAGAGCAACGATCATAACGATGGCTTGCATAAAGTCAGAGGCACTTTCTGCCAAAAAGCCACCCAAAATGGTGTACAGCAGAACAAATGCGGCACCAAGGAGCATCATCAGTTTGTAATCCAGACCAAACAGGGTGGAGAACAATTTACCGCAGGTAACAAAGCAACTGGCGGCGTACACCGTAAAGAAAATTAAGATGAACAAAGCGGCAATGGTCATAATGACCTTTTTCTTTTCCCGGAAACGGTTGGAGAAAAATTCAGGCAGGGTAATGGCATTGTCCACCCGGATGCTGTACCGACGCAACCGTTTGGAAACCACCAGCCAGTTAATATATGTACCAATGGCAAGACCGATGGCGGTCCATGCAGCATCCGCCAGACCGAACCAATAGGCAACGCCGGGCAGACCCATAAGCAACCAGCCGCTCATATCCGAAGCTTCGGCACTCATTGCGGTGACCCAGGGACCCAGAGAACGGCCGCCCAAGAAATAACTTTCTGAATTTTGATTTGCACGTTTGGCAAATACGATCCCGATTACCACAACCACTGCCATGTAAAGGATCATAGCAATCAGAATTTGCAAGGTATCGCTTGACATACAAACATCTCCTTTAACGATTTAACATAATAAGGGAATTATACCATAATAGGCAATAAAAAGCAATACAAACATTTCAAATAGATGCCATGCTTTTAGCACTTTTCAGGGCAAGATACCGTCTGTTTGGTCCTGTCCTGCGCAGATAAACAATAGTTTTTCAAAAATTCAAAGAATCGGTCTACTGTGGTACTGTCGATTTTGTTGTGGCGACAATCGAAAATAATATCACGCTGACAATGGGGGTTTTGAATTTCTACTAAAACGACTTGATTTGTTTCCAATTTGCCCCAGGTAAACTCCGGCCAGAATCCGATCCCCACGTTGGCGGCGATCATATTTTTAACGGCAGCGGGGCTGTCGCTTTCAAATACCACCCGAGGATGGAATCCAGCGTTTTGGCAGAAGCGGTCGCAAATCCAACGGAGTTGCCGGGAGCCCATTAAACTGATGAAGCCCTCTTCTGATACTTCCTGTAAATCAATGCTGGACCGACCCGCATAAGTGGAAGAACTGGGGACGGCAAGAAAGATCTTTTCGGTGAACAC
>CAYLYC010000084.1:0-5735 GCA_964387715.1 uncultured Eubacteriales bacterium
ATACACGGGGTTCCCTACACACTTGCCGCTTCAGGTTCCCAGCTCGGAAGGGAGAGGACAAGGATACTAAACACAACTGATTTCCACCAACCATCAGCTCTCTGGGCTGTCTTTCTCCATGACCATTCTTCGTCATCGCTTTTAACAATATTCAATTTGAGTCATATTTTACTCCTCCAAAGTGAGGATGTCAAGGGATTGGTGAGGATTAGTAACACGAATGTTTTCGAATATTACCATCGAAAATATCGATGGTAAACCACAATTTATTGCTTTGCAACCCATGAAACAAGGGGGAAAGAAAAAGACGGACAGCCGAAACTGTCCGTCCTTCATTGTTGCATGGTGGTATATGCTTATAATGTGCCAAAGAAACGGTCGCCCGCATCCCCAATACCCGGGGTGATGTAACGGTTGTCCGCCAAACCAAGGTCAACACCTGCGGTGATGATGGTAACATCCGGATGGGTTTTTGAGAAGATCTCAATACCTTCGGGAGAAGCCAGTAAGCAAACAAATTTGATGCGTTTGGGATTGGTGGCTTTGATTTGATTTACAGCATCAATGGCGGTTGTGCCGGTTGCCAGAACGGCATCGACAATATATACTTCCCGATCGGGCATATCTTCCGGCAGTTTGGTGTAGTAATCCACCACTTCCCGGGTGGTTTCTGCCCGGTAAATACCAATGTGGCCAACTTTAGCGGCAGGCAGCAAGGACAGCATACCGTCAACCAGACCAAGACCGGTACGGAGTACCGGAACTACCACTTGTTTTAAGCCGGAAACCACTTTGCCGGTGGCTTCAGCAACAGGGGTTTGGATCTGCACGTTTTCCAAAGGCAGATCTCTGGTGGCTTCGTAGGCAAGGAGGTTGGCAATTTCGTTCACAAGACTGCGAAATTCTTTAGAACCGGTTTCTTTTTTGCGCAAAAGTGTCAGTTTGTGTTGTACCAGGGGATGATCCACAACAATCAGATTTTTCATAGTCAAGATCCTTTCTATATTGGTGTAGTGAAACTACAAAGTACCATTCTCAATATCGGCAATCATTTGTACACGGGTGGCGTGACGGCCGCCTTCGTATTCGGTATCAATAAACAGATCAACCATTTCGTTGGCAACCCCGGGGCCGATGACCCGACCGCCTAAACAAAGAATGTTGGCGTCATTGTGCAAACGGGTATATTTGGCACTGAAATGGTCAGAGCAAACAGCGGCACGAATGCCTTTAACCTTGTTTGCGGCAATGGACATACCAATACCGGTACCGCACACCAATATACCCCGGTCACATTCGCCGGCGGCAACGGCCTTTGCCAAGGGCAAAGCAATCTCCGGGTAGTTGACGGATTTGTATTCCTTAATACCAAAATCCACCACTTCAACACCCCGTTCTTCCAGGTGCTTCACAATTTCTAATTTCAGTTCAATGCCGCCATGATCGCATCCAATGGCAAGTTTCATAACATATCATCCTTTCAAAGTATGTATAAAATTTATTGTTTTTCCATCCGGGCACGAACCGCTTGGGGCGGCCGCAGATAGGAAACTGCTAAAGATTGAGGCGCAACCGTTTGGGTTGCCGCTTCTGCCAACAAAGCCACCTGACTTGCCCGTTGGTAAAGCAAATGGGCAGGTGCAAGGATATGATCGTGTTGCTCGGGCAGGGCGTTGAAGCAAAGGTGCGCACCGTCACCAAGAAAAACCACCGGCTTGTCCTGCCGGGACAACTCTTCCAGTAAACCGTCAACGGTAATAGCACGGTCATCACACAGCCGTTTCATTGTTCCGTTCTCCCACTGGAACAAGCCGTTGTAGACCTGGTTGCACCGGGCGTCCATCGCCGGGCAAAGTAAATAGGGACTCTCCGGCAAATTGTGTGCCAGGCATTCCAGGGTGGAAAGTGCAACGCAAGGGGTGTGATTGGGCAGCGCCATCCCTTTTACCGCCGAAACACCGATGCGTACCCCGGTAAATGAACCGGGACCGGCATTCACGCCGAACCGGTCGATCTCCTCCGGTTTTATGTTACAGCACCGGAGTAAGGATTCCACCATGGGCATTAAGGTGCGGGAGTGTTGCAACCCGATGTTGGTGTAAAATTCGCTGAGCAGTACGCCGTCTTTTACCAAAGCGGCAGATGCGGAAACAGCAGTGGTATCAATGCCCAAGGTAATCATAGGTCAACCTCCCCGGTGATGGTAATGATTCGTTGATCCGGTTGCTCACCGTAAGCCATGTGAACCATCAGTGTGTTTTCCGGTAATGCCTCCCGGATGTTTTCACTCCATTCAATGGCAAGAGCGCCGGCACCCAAGTAATCGTAAAATCCACAAGCGTATAGATCTTCAACCGATTCCACCCGATACATATCAAAGTGATACAAAGGGATTCGTCCGCCAATGTATTCGTGAACAATGGCAAAGGTAGGGGAGGACACTTCGCCGGTGTAACCCAGCCCCTCGCACAGCCCACGGGTAAAGGTGGTTTTACCGGCACCTAAGTTGCCGGAATATCCAATCACCGAGTTGTGGTTTAAGCAGGAAGCCAGTTTGCGCCCCAATGCCATGGTTTCGTTTGGAGAGTGGGTGATAAATTGTTTTTCCAACCGGGTTTCCTCCTTTGATACCATATTTTTCTTATTGTATCACAGAAAATCCATTTTGAAAAGAGTTTTTCCTTGAATTTCTTTGGAATGTATCATATAATAAGACCAAATCCGCCTGATTGGCAGAAAATTTCCGGGAAAAGGAACAGGATCTATGAAACGATGGATGGGCAATGTTGCCGACTATATTCGTGAGACCGATAAGGTTTTGTTACTGCTTTGCACAGTGGCCAGTTTGTTTGGCGCGCTGATCGTTTTGTCTGCCACGTTTATCAGCGCCGGCTACCAAAAGTTTCTGGTGCAGTTGATCGGCTGGTCGCTGGGGATCTTGGTTGCGGTCTTGCTTTCTTTGATGGATTACAAAACCATGATGAAGCATTGGTATATCCCGGCATTGCTTACGGTGGGTTTGGTTATCATCACCTTCTTCTTTGGGTATGCGCCTGCCGGTACAGACGATAAAGCGTGGCTTGCCTTGCCCTTCGGCCAGTCGATTCAGCCGTCAGAGTTGTTGAAGATCGGCTTTATTATCACCTTTGCCGCCCATGTAAACAGTATCCCGAAAAAGAACATCAGCAACTTTAGAAACGTGTTTTTGTTGGCCCTTCACGGCGGTTTCCCCGTCTTGCTCATTCACTTTCAGGGAGATGACGGAAGTGCCTTGATCATTGCGGTTATCTTTCTTGCTATGCTGTACGTGGCAGGGGTTCATTGGGGCTATTTTGCCGCCGCCGGCGGCGCTGTGGCAGCGGCCATTCCGGTGCTGTGGTTTTTCATTATGAATGATGAGCAAAAAGAGCGGGTGTTGGCGCTGTTTAACCCTGACCAATACCCGGATATCATTTATCAACAGGCACGGGGCGAAACCGCCATCGGTTCAGGTGGCTGGTTTGGTTACGGTTTGTTTAACGGTCCTTACGTGCAATCGGGTAAGATTCCCCTGGGCTATAACGACTTCGTTTTTGCCTCCGCAGGGGAGGAATTGGGCTACGTCGGTTGTCTTGCAATTATCGGTTTGCTCCTTGCCATCTGCATTCGTATCCTGGTTGTTGGCCGCCGTTCCCGGGATACGTCGGGACAAATCATCTGCGCCGGTGTATTCGCTATGATTGCCGCCCAAACCATTGTGAATTTGGGCATGTGCTTGTTTGTCTTGCCGGTTATCGGGGTAACCCTGCCGTTCTTCAGTGCCGGCGGTACGTCAACCGTATGTCTGTATCTTGGGATTGGTCTGGTACTTAGCGTGTACTACCATCGGGATATTAAGGCGATCGTGTTGGGGGAATGAGATAAAAATTGTATATGAAATTCAAGAAAAGCTATTGACAAAAGACGGTGGATGTGGTATAGTTTACTGGCTTGAAAATAGCATCGTGGGCCATTAGCTCAGTTGGTTAGAGCAACCGGCTCATAACCGGTCGGTCCTGGGTTCGAGTCCCCGATGGCCCACCAAAATGAACAAAAAGGCAGCATTGTACACGCAAGCAGAAAGCTGCAAATTAAGTTTCGTACAAAAAGAACAAAAAGAGGCAATGCAGCGAACTGCAAACACAGGAGGAAACAGCATGCGGCGAATGAATCGGCAAACGGTAATGATAACTGCACTGTTTATGTGTATGTTAGCCATGACGATTCATATAACCGCAGCCGAACCTCACGAAAGTGCAGGTATCGGGATATACGTGACGACAGGCGGTGACCGCTCCTCCGTTGATATTTCTTTGCGTGTAAAAGGCAGCCAACTGGACGGAATCGCTCATGTTATGTTCCGGTATGATCCGGATGTGCTGTCAATTTCCGACACAGAACCGCGTATTCACGCTGACTGGAAGGCAGTAGGAAATCCGTCGGAATCTCTGTCGGCAGTAACATATTTTGACGACGGATATACGGCACTGACTGTTGTATCAAACGGTGAGCTTGGGTATGAGTCCTATACTGACATTGTTACACTGACCATGAATGTGCTTGATTCCGAAAAGCTCGACAGTCGGTCGATCCGGCTTGTACATGCAGATGAGCTGTCGTTCCTTCATCACGCGGCAGTACTGAGTCTTGGCGGTGTCGTGATCAGCGATCGGTATGCACCCGACGGAGTATCTCCGCTCCAACCCGAGTTTCTGATATATCCCGAAAATTTCGGTATCTGTACACATGAAAACAAGGTTCATCATCCGGCAGTTTCGGCAGGCTGTATGACCGTCGGTTCGAAAGCTTATCTCTCCTGTACTTCCTGCGGAAAGTATTCCATGAACAACGGCAGTGTCTGGTCGGATACAATCGATTCCGTCATTCGACCGCTTGGACACAAAACTGAACTTGTCGGTGTGAAGATTGCAACCGAGCATGAAAACGGCTACACAGGTGATACCTACTGCAGACGCTGTGAGAAACATATATCTTATGGTACCGTGATTCCGAAACGAGAATCCGGTATAGCTCCCGGATTCTACCGTCCTCCGGTTTGCGCCGTCAGACTGGAGCTTGGTATGACGGATATAAATGTTCACGACGCCATGCATTTGAATGCTGGCGCCGTTTTGAATCTTGATGCATTTATTCCGAGCCGCGAAGGATATGTATTCAATGGTTGGTACGCGGATCCCGCCTGTACGGAACCTCTCACCGGTGATTATCTTGTTACACAAGCCGCGACACTCTATGCCGATTGGATAGAGCTTCCTGCCGGAATCCCATCCCTTGAAGTGTTAATGACAAACATACGGTCGATATTTGAACGGTGGTTGTCTGTATTTGATATTCCTGTGATCAATGTCAATCCATAATACCTATCTGTGATCATATGAATCCAAGAATAAGGAGAAAGAATTATGCAGTGTAGAAATATGCGTTTATGGAAGCTTTTGATCCTTGCAGTAACAGTAATCACACTGGCAGCTGCACTTTCCGTCCATGCAGCTGCATCGGAAACAGCGCCCTCTGTACGATTTGCGGTTTCAAACGATCCCCAAAACGGAACAGTAGATGTGAAAGTCCAGCTGAACGGCGATATCACCGGCATGGTAAGCACAATGTTCCGCTTTGATCTTACCAAGCTCACAATTGAAGGCATGGACAGCGCTGTGGATAATCTGAAGGCGATGGAGCCTGTTCCCGAAGGCATG
>CAYLYC010000085.1:0-5714 GCA_964387715.1 uncultured Eubacteriales bacterium
CCTATTGGCAAAATCGTTTCCGTTACATTATGGTGGACGAATATCAAGATACCAACCACGCTCAATATGTACTTGTCAAACTGTTGGCAGACGGTCACAACAACATTTGTGTGGTGGGGGATGATAACCAAAGCATCTATACTTTCCGTGGCGCTACCATAGAAAATATATTGAGTTTTGAAGAGCAATATCCCGACGCCGTGACCATTCGATTGGAGCAGAACTACCGTTCAACCGAAATGATTTTAAATGCCGCCAATGCGGTCATTAAAAACAATCGAAATCAAAAGGAAAAGAACCTTTGGACACAATTGGGTAAAGGGGAACTTATCACCTGTTACACAGCCGGTGATGAGTTTGGCGAATCCCGTTATATTGCAGAGCAAATCATGGATGGGGTCAGCCGGGGCAAAAAATACAGTGATTATGCGGTCTTGTACCGCATGAACGCCCAGTCCAACAACCTGGAAAATACCTTTGTGCGATCCGGTATTCCTTATCGGGTAATTGGCGGTCTGAAGTTTTATGACCGTAAGGAAATTAAGGATGCGCTTTCCTATTTGCATTTGTTGGCCAATCCCAATGATAACCTGCGATTGCGTCGCATTATCAATGAGCCAAAACGGGGGATCGGTAATACAACGCTGGAAAAGGTTTCTGCTATTGCCGGAGAACTTGGTGTATCCATGTTCCAGGTGGTGAGCCATGCCAACGAATACGCCGCTCTTCAAAAAGCGGCAGGTAAACTGATGCAATTTGCCCGTTGTATCCAGGATGTTTCAGAGGAAATGGATCAACTTGCTCCCCACAGCGTTCTGGAATTGATTTTAGAGAAAAGCGGTTATCTTTCTGCCCTTGCCCTGGAAGGGGATGAGGTTCGGGAGAGAAAAGAAAACGTACAGGAATTGCTTAGTAGCATCATGCAATATGAGTCCGAAGCGGATGAGCCATCTTTGGTGGACTTTTTGGATGGCGTTTCTTTGATGACCGATATTGATAATTATAATAGCGATCAGGACAGCGTTGTCATGATGACCATTCACTCTGCAAAGGGGTTGGAGTTTAATACCGTCTTTTTGGCAGGTATGGAAGAAGGAATTTTCCCCGGTACGCAAACCATATACGCTACCGACAAAGAAATGGAAGAAGAACGGCGCCTGATGTACGTTGGTATTACCCGAGCAAAAGAAAAACTGTATTTAACCAATGCTTATCAACGGTTGTTGTTCGGTATGACCAATCGAAACCGTCCGTCCCGTTTTGTTGCTGAAATCCCCGTGGAATGTGTTTCTCATCATGCGGCAAGTCGCCCTGGATTCGCTTCATCCTCCGCATCGACCTATGGATTCGGCAGTTCCTCCAGAACGTCCCAGTATTCCGGGTACGCGTCACCCTCTGCTGGTAAGAAACCTTCGGCTAACAGAACCTTCACAAAGCCGGTTGCAAAGGATGACACACCTCTTGTTCCCATAGGGGTAGGAGATCGCATTCGTCATAAGGTTTTTGGAACCGGACGGGTTCTGGATGCAAAGCCGGTTGGCGGCGATGTTTTGCTGACGGTGGAATTTTCTGTTGGCACTAAAAAACTGATGCAAAAATTTGCAAAAATTGAAAAAGAATAATACACAAAAACCCTCCTTGTTCATAAGATGATAGTGAAATCGGCATGACCGATGAATTTTTGCCTTCATCATTTTGAACATAGGAGGATTTTTTATGGCTGAAAACTTTAAAGAAGCGGTATGTGTGGATGCCGGCCGTGTATACGACTCGTGTTGCGATCGGGATTGCTTGGAAGATCTCCGGTTGTTTTTTAATGCAACCGACCAAAGCGCTGTCAATACCGCAACCGGTGTGCGAACCCGATCCGCTTCCTTGCTAACCACCATCGTCAACGTTGAACCCGTAACCTTTAACCGGGGATATTACGCCGTGGATATGATTTTCTATTTTTCTGTTACCGTTGACCTGTTTACCGGCGATACTGCAACACCCACAACGGCAACCGGTATTGCTATCTTCTCGAAAAAGGTGATTTTGTACGGCAGTGAAGGAAATGCAAAGATTTTCTCCAGCAGTACACCGGCGACAGATTATGAAACCGTTCTGCCTGTTTCTACCAATAACCCCACCGCTGTCGTTCAATCGGTAGATCCCATTATCCTTGCATCCAACGTGTATCCCTGCTGTGAAGACTGCGGTTGCAATCGCACTATTAGTGCGCCCGGCGCTGTTTTGGCGGTGATTGGCGGCGTTGTTGCACCTCCCGATTCGGTTGAACAATTTGTAACGGTAACCCTTGGCATTTTTACGGTGGTTCAATTGGTTCGGAACGTGCAAATGCTCATGCCGGTGTATGATTTTTGCGTTCCCGACAAGGAATGTGTTGTTGCCGGTGGAGAAAATCCCTGTGAAGCGTTCAATCGTCTGGATTTTCCCATTGATGAGTTTTTCCCACCCAGAGAGACCTGCTGCAATACATCAGATGTGTGCTGCGAAGCATCTGATTGACCAAAAGAAAAAGACGGTAGAAATCATCTACCGTCTTTTCTCTTAGTCTTTCAAAGCCCGTTCTAACCAAATAGCACCTAAGTCCAAAGCATTGTATAATCCGTCTTTTTCGCTGGATTTAACAATTCGGTCTTTGGCACGCATTTCGTCGTCAGTATGCATCAATTGGATAGAAACCTTATCGGCTATCTCTAAATCATCCACCGTTTTAGAACTGAGTATTTTCATCATAATGATGTATTTGTCAGCCATGCTTCCATAATAAATGGTGTCGCCGGAGCGAACCAGGGGATGACCCTTATAGGTTAAAAAATCATTTTGTTCAGGCACAAAAACGCCTCCTTACTTGGCTAAATAATTCTTCACAAGTTCTTGCAAAAGTTCGTCACGGTCGATATGACGGATCAAACTTCTTGCGTTGTTATAGGTGGTGATGTAAGTGGGGTCTTCTGACAGAATATAGCCCACGATCTGGTTGATGGGGTTATATCCTTTTTCGGTCAACGCATCATAAACCGTTCTTAACGTTTTGCGCATTTCATTTTCATGGTCAGAAGGGATAGAAAATGTTTGGGTTTTATCAATCACAAAAACCACCTCCATATAGTATATGAATTAGTATACAATAAACTTGCGTGAAATTCAAGATAAATTTGTTATTCTTTAAGAACGAAGATGTGCGCCAACCTTTTCCAGTTGTTTAAAGATTTTGTTCATAACGGCATTACACTCTTCGTCGGTCAGCGTTTTGCTGTCTGATTGCAAAGTAATGGAGTATGCAACACTCTTTTTGTCCCCATCAATTTGGTTACCTTCGTATACGTCAAACAGTTGAATTTTCTTGATCAGCTTGTTTTCTACCGATGCAATGGCTTTTTCCAGCACAGCAACCGGTGTGGAACGGTCGCAAATCAAGGCAATATCACGGGTGATAGCAGGGAAGGAAGAAATGGGTTGATAAATGATGGGCTCACTGGGAATTGCGTAAAGCATTTCAAGATTGATTTCCGCAACGTAGACCTTTTGGTCGATTTCCATTTCCTTTGCTGTTGCAGGATGAACCTCACCCAATAACGCCACGGTTTCGCCGTTTACAGATACCGATGCCTGACGGCCGGGATGATAATAAGGTTCGCCGGAGCGTTCAAAATCACCTTTTACACCAAACAACGCCAGTACTTGTTCCACCAAACCCTTCAAGGTGAAGAAATCTTCCTTTTGACCGTACAAGCCAAGGCACAAGGAAGGAACTTCGTGAGGTTGCTGGGTCAAAGGCAAAGATTTGGGGATATACAAACGGCTGATCTCAAAGAATCGGGAATCGGGATTTTTACGATTGATGTTGGTGGCGAGTACGGTAAGCATACTGGTTACCAACTGGGTGCGCATGGTTGAGTATTCATCACCAAGGGGATTGCGAATCACAATGGCATTGCGACGGGCATCGTCTGCCGGTAAATGCAACGCATCGATGGCTTTTGAACCAAAGAAAGAGTAGGTTGTGATTTCGTGCATACCGTTGGCACACAGCAATTCTTTGATGTTGTTATCCTTTTGCCGAGCAGGTAAAATATTGCCACGGATCACAGCACCCCGCATAGGACGGCCCACGATGTGATCATAACCGTAAATGCGCATCACTTCTTCCGCCAGGTCTGCTTTGCCTTCCACATCCTCACGGAATGTGGGGATCTTTGTGGTAAGCACACCGTCGGTCAGAGTGGTTTCCAAGGATAAGGAATTGAGGATCTCCACCATTTTTTCAAAGGGAACATCCACGCCCAAAAGGTCGTTGATGCTTTGAGCGGATACAGAGATGACCCGTTGTTCCGGAAGTCCGTTATGGCAATCGATAACACCGTCAACAATGTCACCGGCATCCAGGTCATAAATGAGTTGTAATGCCCGTTCCATCGCATATTCACTACGGAAAACATCAATGCCTTTTTCAAAACGTGCGCTGGACTCGGTGCGAATACCCAAAGCACGGGCTGTTTTGCGAACGTTATCCCGACGGAACCGTGCAGATTCCAAAAACAGGGTGGTGGTGTCATCCTTGATCTCGCTGTTCAGTCCACCCATAATACCTGCAAGGCAGGAGGGTTTTTCTCCGTCGGCAATGACCAGCATCGAATCGTTCAGGGTGTGATCGCTTTCATCTAAAGTGGTGATGGTTTCGCCGTTTTGAGCACGACGGACAATGATTTTATTACCGGCAATGTCACGGCGGTCAAAGGCGTGCATGGGTTGTCCGGTTTCCAACATCACAAAGTTTGTGATGTCTACGATGTTGTTGATAGGACGCATACCTGCTGCACGCAAACAAAGTTTCAGCCATTCCGGTGATTCCTTAATGCGGAGATTATTCACACAACGTCCGATATAACGACTGCACAAATCATAATCCTTAACTTCGACAGAAATGTGATCGTTCACGTCGCCGCCTTTGGTTTCATATTTGGGTTCAGGCATCTTGAACTGGGTACCAAGCACAACACCAACCTCACGGGCAACCCCCAAAACACTTTGGCAGTCGGGTCGATTGGCGGTGATCTTGAAATCAATAACATAATCGTTAAGATGGAGAATTTCTCTCATATCCACCCCGACCGGTGTGCCTTCTTTTAAGATAAGAATACCGTAAACCTCTGCGCCGGGATAGTCACATTCCTTAATGCACAGTTCTTCACCGGAGCAAAGCATACCGTTGGAGGGAACGCCACGGAGTTTGCCTTTTTTGATGTGCATACCGTTGGGAAGGTGAGAATCGTGCATAGCAACCGGAACAACAGCGCCTACGAAAACATTGTCAGCACCGGTAACGATTTGCACCGGTTCTTCACTACCGACATCGATTTGGCAAATTTGCAATTTATCTGCATCGGGATGTTTTTCCAAAGATACGATCTTACCGGTAATAACGTTATCCATGGTTTTGGAAAGGTCAACGATTTCTTCAACTTCAAAACCCGCCATAACCATTCGGTCACACAATTCTTCAACCGATACCGGAATATCGACATAATGTTTTAACCAACTTAATGAAATATTCATTTGTGAACTCCTCCTTATTGATCAAACTGTTCCAAGAACCGCAGGTCATTTTCAAACAGCAGTCGGATATCGCTGATTTTGTAACGGGTCGTGGTCAAACGGTCCAAACCGATACCAAAGGCAAAACCGGAATATTCTTCAGGGTCAAT
>CAYLYC010000086.1:0-5678 GCA_964387715.1 uncultured Eubacteriales bacterium
CCCAGTGACCGGAGATCTTATACAGATCGCTTTTAGCCATAAAGGGAGTCTTGGTCAACTGCCAACCACGACGTTCTTCTTCGTCCTCTACAAACCGTTGCAGAGTTTGGATGATCTTAGCACCCTTTGGCAACATGATGGGCAACCCTTGACCGATGTATTCGCTGGTGGTAAAGTAGCCAAGTTGGCGTCCCAGCAGATTATGATCCCGTTTTTTGGCTTCTTCCAAACGGGTCAGATGTTCTTCCAGCATACTTGCCTTGGGGAAGGCGGTGCCATATACCCGGCAAAGCATTTTGTTTTTGGCGTCTCCACGCCAGTATGCGCCGGTGCATTGGGTCAGTTTAAAGGCCTTTACAACGCCGGTGTTCATCAGGTGAGGACCGGCACACAGGTCGGTAAATTCCCCTTGTTTATAAAAGGAAATGTTTTCCCCCTTATCGGCGTGTTCTTCTGCCAGTTCCACTTTATAGGTCTCACCCATATCGTTCAGCAGTTTCATGGCTTCGGCGGGGGGAAGTTCAAACCGTTCCAGTTGGATGTTTTCTTTCACGATCTTTTTCATTTCACCCTCAATCGCGGTGAGCATTTCGGGGGTAAAGGCATCCTCGGTGTCAAAATCGTAGTAAAAGCCGCCGTCAATGGCAGGGCCGATGCACAGCTTCACAGCAGGATACAACCGTTTGACCGCTTGTGCCAAAATGTGAGAAGCAGTATGCCAGAACGCCTTTTTCCCCTCTTTATCGTCAAAGGTAAGGAAGGTTACTTCGCAGTTTTCGGTCAAAGGCGTACGCAGGTCGGCTACCTGACCGTTGATCAGACAAGCACAGCAGTTGCGGTACAGCCCCATGCTGATGGACTGTGCAACCTCAGCCGCAGAAATGCCCGGTTCAAATTCACGGATCTCATCTCTCAATTTTACTTGAATCATGATTTTCATCTCCAAAAAGTATTTATGAAATAAACAAAAACACTCCATCCCGAAAAAGGGATGAAGTGTTAAAACTCCACGGTTCCACCCAAATTACAGCAAACGCTGTCACTCACAGCCCGGTAACGGAGGCGACCCGGCACACCTTGAATACGGCGGCACTCAGAAGGCGGTATGTTGGGTCTTCCTTGTTCAAAACGCTTCCAGCCCATGGCGTTTTCTCTCTGGCGAACGGTGTAAACCAAACGAATCCTTCGTCAACGTTTTTTCTATATTCATAGTGTACCACCCGTGTTTTTAATTGTCAAGAATAAAAAAACGGATTTTTGGCAAAAACATCCTGAATTTGCAGGGGTGGACGTCTGGCTTGGTCCCATTCCGCGAGCCGGTTGACTATGCCGGCTGTAGGATCTTGGCAAGAGCATGACCCAATAACCGTCCGGAATAAACCGCTTCCTCCAGGGTGTTGGCATCGGTGCCGATCTCAATGAGCATAGAGCCGGGTAACAGATCAAAATTGTATTTACACGCTTTGAACAGCAAGGGTCTGGCAAGACCCGGATAGTCCTCTTCGATCTGCCGTTGCAGTTGCAGATTCAGACGAAAATTCTGTTCCCAGTTGGGGTAATCTTCCACCGAACCGGTCTGGCATCCTGCCAACAGCATGATCTGTGCCGCATTTTTGCCGCCGATCTCCACCGTGGGCTTGATCTTAGTGCCGTCGCTTTGGGCAATGGCATCCCGATGCCCGTCGATCACCACCTGAATGGTTGGGTATTTTTCCAGATATTCCCGAATGGTTTGGGCGCTTCGGGTGTAACTGCCGGTGTAGTTGGGAGAGTCGTGGAGTGTGGTGTCGTTGATGGTTACGATCCCTGCATCGTTTAATACCTGGGCAATGGCTTCGCCCACCTGTACCACGTTTTGGTCAATATCGGTGGAGCGGGTGGAGGCGGATTTTATGTAGTAACCGTTGTCCTCTTGGGCGTACGCTTCGGTGGCATGGGTGTGAACGATCAACACCTGGGGCTGTCCGGTATCGGCCAGGGTGAAGGGCAACCCCTGTTTTAGGTAGGAGGGCAGATCCAACGCCAAATCGGTCTTGTTGCTCACGTGTACCTGGTCTGTTGTGGTGTTGGCACCGGAAAGGGAAAGGGTTTGGGTCTGGATCTTTCCGGTCTCCACCCCCTCCGGCGGTTGGGTGTCTGTGGCGGCAGATTGAGAGGGGGCTTGTTTGGCGGTCACCGTCCATTTTGACAAGGACACAGAACCGGAAGGGTGATAATCAATGCCTTCCGGCAACAAAAACATGGCAGAAACCGCCGTTGCCTTGCGGGCAAACGCCACCACCGCTGCGCCGTTATGAAATATAAACGCCGCCGTTAAAGCAATACAAATGACGGCGGCTGATTTTTTCAAAAAACCTTTCATGGCAATTCGCCTCCCCTATACCCTATGCAGAGGGAGGGAAAACTATACCAAAGCGGTCAACACCTCCGGGGACAGATGGGGATGCAAAGCACAGTTGATGGAAAGGGCAATGAGATCGGCGGCATGGGAAATGACGGTGTCGATTTCCCGGGGCGTCACCATCATGCTCTCCCCGTTGCCGGTCATATCCTGCCCAAAGTCCCCTTCCTCTCCCAACAGGTCATGGGCCAGGGTGGTGGCGTCTACCACCGTGGGAACGCCAATGGCAACCACCGGTACACCCAACGTGGCAGGACTGATTTCTTTTCGGGTGTTGCCCACACCCGAGCCGGGGGAAATACCGGTATCGCACAATTGAACGGTGCGCCCCAACCGGGAAAGCCGCCGGGATGCCAACGCATCGATCACAATAACGGCGCAGGGATGGATCTTGTCCACCACGCCTTTGATCATCTCGGCGGATTCCATGCCGGTTTTACCCAAAACCCCAGGGGAAATAACGCAAACCGGACGCAACTCACCCAATCCCAGGGAGTGGGACAGGCGGCCGTCGATGTGCCGTGTGGCAAGAATGCCCTCTGCCACTTTTGGCCCCAAAGCATCCGGCGTGATGTCGTTGTTGCCCAGTCCCGCAATCAAGACCGTACCCTCCTTGGGCAACAACCGGTTCAGTTCCACCGATATAGCAGAGCGGCGGGTGTCGTCGGCGGCAGATTGGTGGGAAAAAGGGGGGACTTCAATGGTGACGTAGGTGCCAATGGGTTTGCCAACTTGCTGCGCCCCTTTTTCTCCGGTAATACGAATCCGGGTGATGGCAGTGGCGTTCATGCTCAACTCTTCTTTTTCTACCTGGTCGCAGGAATCAGGGTTCAGTTCCTGCCGTTCCAGGGCTAAATCGGTGCGAATTCCCATAATCAAAACCTCTTTAACGGTGTATTTATGGTTAGTATTTATGAAAAATGGAAAATTATCCGATTTTTGCAAAAAAACACTTGCATTTTTTTGTTGGCGGTGGTATGATACATAGGTCACTTGTCTATAGATACTATTTGTCGGGAGGTGTAAGAATGCCTAACATTAAATCTGCAAAAAAACGCGTAAAGGTGATTGCAACCAAAACTGCTCGCAATAAGGCCTATAATTCTGCGTTGAAAACTGCTATCAAAAAAGCAAATGCTGCCATTGATACTTCCGCCGCTGATAAAGACGAAGCTGTACGTCTGGCTGTGAAGAAGATCGACCAAGCTGCCGCTAAAGGTATCATTCATAAAAATACCGCAGCTCATCGCAAATCGGCACTCGCCCTCAAACTGAAGGCCAACGCCTAATAACGGTAATTGTAAAACCGGAACGACTCCAACCTCTGTCGTTCCGGTTTTTTCTTGCGCCTATTTTTCTATTATTCCCTCACCAGGGTTTTTACGATCTCTCCCACGTACATCCGGTGGTAGTCCCCGTTGTACCATTTCTCATCCAGGGAGTGTTCCAAAAAACATTCCGGCTTCACGTCATCCACGTAGATTTTTTTGCACACAAGCACAATATCGGCTTGTTCAAAATACACGCTTTCCTCAAAAACAGGGGTCAGTCCGGTGGCGGCGGTTTTGTCCACGTCCCGGCCGCTTTTACTGCCGCAAATGCTGTGAGCGGCTTTGCTCACGTCCTCCTTTAAGATGGAAAGGGTGAAGTAGTCGTTTTGTTCCATGAGTTCATAGGTGTACCGTTGGGGACGGATGACCGTTACCGCAATATCTTTGCCCCACATTTCGCCAAGGGCTCCCCAAGAACCGGTCATCATATTGTATTTGTCCTGATTGCCGGCGGCGATCAGCAACCAACGGTCAGCAATGAGCCCCACGGCGCTTTCTTTGATTTGTCGAATATTCACTTCTTTGAACATGGCGATCTGCCTTCTTTCTTATAGTGTCGTACCTTTTTATGTATGAAAGCGGTAGATTGATTATACCAAAAAAAGGGAAGCAACAGACAGAAAGCACCTACCCAACGGTAGGCGCTTTAAGGTTGCAATGATTAGTAGTTGATCAGGCGCAGTTCAAAATATGCCTGGGGATGAGCGCATACCGGGCACATTTGAGGGGCGTTGGCGGCATCCACAATGTGACCGCAGTTGCGGCAGATCCAAACCACTTTTTCGTTCTTTTTGAATACGCTGTCATCTTCAATGTTTTTCAGTAGTTTCAAATACCGTTCTTCATGATGTTTTTCCACGTTGCCCACCATTTGGAACAGGGCGGCAATGTCATCAAAGCCCTCTTCTTTGGCTTCTTTTGCCATACGGGCGTACATTTCGGTCCATTCCTCGTTCTCACCGGCAGCGGCGTCCTTCAGGTTGGTTGCGGTGTCGGCAATGCCGTCATGCAACAGTTTGAACCAGATCTTTGCGTGTTCTTTTTCGTTGTTAGCGGTTTCTTCAAACAAAGCGGCGATTTGTTGATAGCCGTCTTTTTTTGCTTTGGAAGCATAGTAGGTGTATTTGTTACGAGCCATGCTTTCACCTGCAAAAGCGGCCATCAGATTTGCTTCGGTTTTGGTTCCTTTTAAGTTTGCCATGGAAAAAACTCCTTTCAAAATTGATCCATCATGGTACGAATATTGTACCATATCCCGTGGGGATTTGCAATCCTTTTCGGTGGTAGTATGTGGAAAAAAACGGAGAATATGTATGGTTAAAATGAGAGGGTGGTGTAAATAAGCGATGAGTGAAGCAGTAGAGATGGCGTTGTGAAGTATCGTGCTTGTGCTTTCTGTTCCTTCTATAATGACCCTTCGGCTATCATTTTGTGTTCTCTTTTGCGGTTTTGATGGAGGAGATAAGCATTCTGCGGATCGATCCGCAATCGTGCAGAACAGACTTTGCGACATCATTAGAGATAATGCTCGCTTTTTGTGCGATTTCAATCCAGTATTCTGTTTCGTAGCATTCTTTTAAAGCGATCTGCAATTTAGCAATAAAATCGGGACGGCTGTGCGCATATTTTGCCTCACGAATATTTGCGCCGATACTTGTGCCACTTCGCTCAAGTTGATTAGACAAGGAATAGTGTCCTTTGATGCTATCGGTCAATTTTAAGATTTGAATCGCAAATTCTGTTGACATATCAGCAAGTTTGTTTTCAGCCATACTATCACCTCATTTACTCCGATTGTACCACGCATTTGTAAACTTTTCAATGAAATCGCGCAAAGCGCGATGAAATCCTCACTCTGTTCGGATGAAATCTGCTGACGCAGATGAAATTAAATCCGTCCTTATCTCCCGACGAAGTCGGATTTCATCACGAAGTGATTTCATCCA
>CAYLYC010000087.1:0-5629 GCA_964387715.1 uncultured Eubacteriales bacterium
TCCCTTGCCACCGCCAAAGAATGTGCGGCGCTCAACGATAGCCAGGAAGCGCAATATGCGTTGGTGGAAATTGTAAACGTGCATGACCATGCCATTCAGTTTGAACCCATCTACCGGGTGCTGTTCCATGTGGACGCCAATCATTTGGTGGGGCAGTTAAAGGAAGCCCTTGGTTGCGAGGAAGGGCAGGGACACCCCTACACCCTGGTAACCCCGGAGGGTGAGCAAACCCTTTGGCTGAAAAAGACGGCTCAATTGCCGGTGGCAACCCTGCAGCCCTTCCTGGATGACTACCTGAAAGCCAATCCCGGTGTGAAGATCGACTATATCCACGGGGATGATATCCTTCGTTCCCTGTGCCGCCAACCGGATACCCTTGGTTTTATTTTCCAAGGAATGGAAAAGGATCAGTTGTTCCCGGCGGTGCGTAAGGACGGCTCCCTGCCCCGGAAAACCTTTTCTATGGGACACGCCCATGAAAAACGGTATTATATGGAAGCCAGAAAGATCAAATAACAGAAGTGAGCATAACAAAAAAAGGTATCTTACACCCATAAGATACCTTTTTTTCTTATTCGTCTTTGTCTTCATCCGTTTCAGGAAGGGGTAATTTCTCCACCCGAACCTTGTCGATCCGGCGGTCTTCCACCGAAAGAACGGTAAAGGAAATGGAATTGATCTCCACCGTAGGCGTATCATTTTCTTCGGGAATGTAACCCAACTGTTCAATGATCATCCCGCCCAGGGTGTCATAATCGCCTTGGGGCAAGGCACGTTCCAGCTTGTCTTCCACTTCTTCAATGTCGGTCACCCCGTCCATGGTGAATACCGTTTCGGACAGTTGTTCAATGTCTTCCTCTTCGTCGTCGTATTCATCCTGGATGTTCCCCAGAATGGACTCGATCAGATCTTCCATGGTAACCAGACCGGCAGTTCCGCCGTATTCGTCTACCACCACCGCCATTTGGATGTGCTTTTCGGTCATTTCGGCAAACAGGTCACCGCATTTTTTGGATTCCGGCACATAATAAACGCTGCGCATTTTTTCACCGGCGGTCACGTTGTCCGGAAATTCTTTGCCGGCAAAGGGGAGCAGGTCTTTTGCATAGATCAGCCCTACAATGTTGTCCAGGTCATCCTCATACACCGGAATACGGGAAAAGCCCTCCTCCATAGCAAGGGCGGCCACCCTTTCCAAAGTGTCGGTGGTTTCAACCGCCACAATGTCGGTACGGTGGGTCATAATATCGTCTACTGCGGTGTCGTCAAACTCAAAGATGTTGTTGATCATCTCTTTTTGGCTTTCTTCAATAACCCCTTTTTCTTCACCCACGTCAACCATCATCAGAATTTCTTCTTCCGTTACGTTTTCCAGTTCCTCGTGGGGGTTGATCCCCACCAGCCGCAACACCAGATTGGTGGAAAGGGTAAGGAACCAAACGAAGGGTTTCAGGAGTGAGCGGATGAACAATAAAGAGCCCACCACCCGGAAAGAGATCTTTTCGGGATCTTGCATGGCAATGCGTTTGGGAACCAGTTCGCCAAATACCAGGGAGAAGTAAGAGGTGATGATGGTTACCAGAACCAACGCCACAGCGTATATCACGTCCTCGTATTGTGTGCCAAAGTCACCCAGAGCGTTTACCAGATAATGGCCGAACCGATCCACAAAGGTGTGGGAAGCCGAGGCGGATGCTAAAAATCCGGCCAGGGTCACACCGATTTGGATGGTGGATAAGAAGGAAGAAGAATTTTCGGTGAGTTTCATCACCTTTTTTGCTTTCTTATGGCCTTCCTCCGCTTGTCGTTTCACTTTGCTGTCGTTGAGGGATACCACCGCCATTTCGCTCATTGCGAAAAAAGCGTTGCACAAAATCAGTGCCAGTAATAAAAGTACTTGAACAAACAAATTAGCAGGGTCAGGGTCTGCGTCCATGATCAATTTCCTCCATAATAAAAAATTCATCCTATATAGTATATTATTTTTTTCAAAATGTCAATGCATATTAACAAAATAAACGCCGCCTTTGGTGCAAAGGCGGCAAATTTTATCCTTCTTCAATGCTTTTGGTGGCGGTGGCGTTAAGATCCTGCCCCGCAAAATGGCCGGCTTTCATCTCGTAAAAACCCTGCACTCCAACCATGGCGGCATTATCGCCGCAATAGCGCAAGTCCGGCAAATACAAGGTAAACCCATTCTTTTCGCATTCCTCTGCCATGCGTTTGCGAAGCAGGGAGTTGGCAGAAACACCGCCTGCCAGGGCAATTTGGCGGTATCCCAATTCCTTTGCGGCCACCATGGTCTTTTCGGTTAAGATCTCACACACATGATGGCGCACCGAAGCGGCTAAATCGGGA
Organism: uncultured Eubacteriales bacterium; assembly: GCA_964387715.1. GTDB lineage: Bacteria > Bacillota > Clostridia > Oscillospirales > Acutalibacteraceae > UMGS1484. Next base: position 2,359 of record CAYLYC010000087.1, read on the forward strand.
ACGGAGTAAGATTCACCCTTTTGCTCACACCGGTGGATGGTGTTGATTACAAAGGTTTTCAGACCGGAAAAACTAAAGTCCAGGGGACTGCCCTCCACCTTGGGATGGGGCAGTTGATAAGCGGTAGGGTCGCCTTCATTGGCGATCTTGTCCAGATGTACCCCGCCGGGATAACTCATTCCCATGGCACGGGCGGTTTTGTCAAAACATTCACCCGCCGCATCGTCCCGGGTTCTGCCGATCACCCGAAATTCGGTGTAACTTTTTACCTCCACCAAATGGGTGTGACCGCCGGAAACAACCAGGCACAAAAAAGGGGGTTCCAGTTCCGGGTGGGTGATATAATTGGCGGCAATATGGGAGCGCAAATGATGCACCGGAATCAGCGGTTTGCCGGTGGAAAGGGCAAGACCTTTGGCAAAGTTGACCCCCACAAGCAGAGCACCGATGAGCCCCGGATAGGCGGTGACTGCAATACCGTCAATATCCGCAAGGGTACAGCCGGCGGTGGCAAGGGCTTCCTCGGTCAACCCCGCAATGGCTTCGGTGTGGCGTCGGGATGCGATCTCCGGAACCACACCGCCGTATAATTTGTGTTCCTCTACCTGGGATGCAATGCAGTTGGCAAGAACGGTCCGCTCCTGGCAGACCGCCACCGCAGTTTCGTCACAAGAGGATTCAATGGCAAGTAGTTTCATGGCGTTTATCCTTACTGTTTGTTGTTTTTTTCAAAAATGATACGCAATCCGTCTAATAACAGATCTTCGTCCAGGATCATATCCCGTTTGCAATAGGGAATCACCTCGCCGGCACGTCCGCCGGTGGCAACCACCGTGGCCCGTTCGCCCAGTTCTTCTTCAATGCGCTGGGTCATGCCGTCCATCATTGATGCCGTGCCGTAGATCAGCCCGGATTTCATAGCGTTGATGGTGTTGGAACCAATGACTTTGCCGGGATTTTTCAAACTAACGTGGGGCAGTTGAGCGGTGCGGCCGGACAAGGCATCCAAAGAAATGCCAATGCCGGCGGTAATGGTGCCGCCTAAAAACTCCCCTTTTGCGCTGAGTACGCTGATGGTGGTGGCGGTGCCTAAATCGAAAATAATGCAGGGCATGGGATATTTGGCAAGAGCCGCAACCCCACCGCAAACCAGGTCGGCACCGGTTTGTGCCGGGTCATCAATTTTGATGTTCAACCCGGTTTTGATGCCCGTTCCCACCACGAGAGGGGTGATGCCGGTCACCTTTTCCACTGCGCTGATCATGGCAAAATTCAAACTGGGAACCACCGAACCCAAAATGCCCCCGTGAATGCGGCCCGGGTCAATTTGATTCAAAGCCAACAGGGAATGAAGATCCACCGCATATTGATCGGCGGTGCGACCCCGGTCGGTGGCAAACCGAGCGGTGGTTACTAACGTGTGTTCTTCATAAATGCCCAGGGTGATACAGGTGTTTCCCATATCCATAACCAACAGCATAATTCCACATCCTTTGGGTGTTTTTTCTTATTATACTCGCCTGAAAGGGGAAATGCAAGTGTCAGGTAATAAAAATCCCCTGCATCGGTTGGATACAGGGGAAATAGCAGTTAGTTGGCGGTAGGCCAGGTCAAGGTTTCAATGGCGGTCAGGTCAGTTTTTGGAAAACTATCCCGTTTGCCCACAGCGTGTTGTAAAATCATTAAAGCATCACCTGCGTTTACCCAACCGTCATCGGTCACATCCAATGTGATATGGGTGGCGTCGTAATAGTATGCCAGTTGTTGCTCACTCAATTGGTTTGCGGGAACGCCGAACCCATTTACGTAATAGGGTCCTTCCATTTTAACCACTCCCATATACAATGCCATGAGTGCATCGTTGGCATCCACTTTACCATCCCGGTTGCCGTCACCCACCACCGACCAAACCGGTTTTGTTTGGGCGTTAACGCCAAGGCAGAGGGAGAAGATCAACAGTACGATCATACCAATGGTTATTGTTTTTTTCATTGCAGAGACCTCCTTTGTGTAGTGGTATGGGTTACATCTCTATTGTAATATATGTAGATATATCTTGTCAATGTTTTGCAATAAAAAAACCACCGACCCATCCAATGGGATGAGTCGGCAGTTTTGTTGCGGGGAATGATCAGCAGCCGCAGCCGCAACCATTGTCGTTACCGCAACCGCAGTTGTTGCTCAGGAAGTTGCCATTGCCGCAGCAGCAGACCAACAAGATGATCAAGATGATGATCCAGCAGTTATTTCCACACATGATGTTTGCCTCCTTTCTGCCTTCACTGTTATACTATGTCAGGGGGCAAAATGTGTGCGGAAGTTTTTTTGATAATAAAATCGACGGTTAGCAACACTAACCGTCGATTCGCTTGTTACCCGATCTTCTTGGTATCGATCTCGTCTTTTGCCATGGCAATAAAGTCAGCCAGGGGCATAGAGCCGATGTCGCCGGTCTCACCCCGTTTGCGCACCGAAACGGTGCCGCTTTCGGCTTCCTTGTCGCCCACGATCAACATATAATTGACCTTTTCCATTTGGGCTTCCCGGATCTTGTAACCGATCTTTTCACTTCTGGTGTCGCAGGTGACCCGCAGACCGGCCTGCTTCAACTGTGCGGTAACCTCCCCGGCTTTGTCCAGCAGCCGTTCGGAGATGGGCAGTACCCGAACCTGTTCGGGGGACAGCCACATGGGCATGGCACCGGCGTATTTTTCAATCAGCAACGCCAGGGTGCGCTCGTAGCAACCAATGGAAGTGCGGTGGATGATGCAAGGCAATTTTTTCACACCGTCGGAATCGGTGTATTCCATACCGAATTGCTCGGCCAACAGTTGGTCGATCTGAATGGTGATGAGGGTATCCTCTTTCCCGTGGACGTTTTTGATTTGGATATCCAGTTTCGGGCCGTAGAAGGCGGCTTCGCCCACACCCACCTCGTAGGGGATCTCCAGGTGATTGAGGATCCGTTCCATCAGGCCTTGCGCTTCGTTCCATTGTTCCGGTGTGCCGATGTACTTTTCTTTATCCTCCGGATCCCATTGAGAGAAGCGGTAGGAAACATCCTCATACAGACCAAGGGTTTTCAGCATATAGATCGCCAATTCCAGACAACCCTTAAATTCTTCTTCCAACTGTTCGGGGGTGCACATCAAGTGACCCTCGGAGATGGTGAACTGACGAACCCGGATGAGCCCGTGCATTTCACCGCTGGCTTCCTTCCGGAACAGGGTAGAGGTTTCGTTATACCGCAGGGGCAGATCCCGGTAAGAAC
>CAYLYC010000088.1:0-5609 GCA_964387715.1 uncultured Eubacteriales bacterium
AGATTTTGCCTTCTTCAATTTCATTCCAGAAAGCGGCCTCTTGTTCTTTGCGTTGATCCCGAAGAACAGAACGAATGGAACCAACGGCACGACGACGGGCACGATTTACTTCCAGAATGCGGAATTGTACATTGGTATGTAACAATTCTTCCAGAGAGTCACCACGAGAAGCAGTTGCTTGAGAAGCAGGGATAAACACACGGATACCCTTGCACATTACAAGCACACCGCCTTTAATAACTTCGGCGACCTTACCTTCCATAACAGTTTCGTTTTCCTGTGCTTCCATCAGATTGTCCCAAATCTTGGTGGAATCAAAACGCTTTTTAGAAAGCATTACAGTACCTTCTTGGTCGTTGGTGCGCATAACGATCAAATCCAAAACGTCGCCAACTTTAACCTCTTTGGTTGCATCTGCATCAGGATCAAAAGAATATTCGCTCATGGGTACAAAACCGGCATGTTTACGGCCAATATCTACTTGAATTTCAGTAGGTGTAACAGCCAATACATAACCTTTTACCCGTTGATCGGTGTTCATTTGGCTCAAAGAATACTCGAAAGCTTCCATATCGGTCATTTCTTCGAAGGACTTTTCAGGCACAGCGGGTTCTTCAGGAGCAACAACAACGGTCGATTCCTCTGAAGCCGGCTGAGTATCTTTCTCAGCAGCTACAGGCATTTCCTGTGCCACCTCACTTTCGGTTGTGGTAGCAGGAATTTCCTGCTCTTTCATTGAAGCTTCCGCTTCGGTAGTTTCGACTTTGTCGATGATTTCTGACATGGTTTGTTGAACCTCCTTTATTATACCGACCGGAGTTGAGGCCCCGGCGGTAACACCAATACGGCGATAAGCTTTGATGGTGTCAATGTCTAATTCATCCGCTGATTCCACATGAATGGTGGGACAATACTGTTGACAGATGGAAAACAGTTTTAATGTATTAGAACTGTGACGGCCGCCAACAACGATCATACAATCATTGTTTTTGGCAAGCATCTCGGCTTCTTGCTGCCGTTTTGATGTAGCATCACATATTGTATCAAAAAAAATGACGTTTGTACATACCTTTTTTAGAATTTTTTCGCATTTTTCCCACATTTTTTTATCAAAAGTGGTTTGACACACGTTGACAACCCTGGAATTGTGAATAAAATTGTTATTTTCTAACAAGAAATGTAGTTCATCGTCGTCTTGATAACAATAAACCTGTTGGCCGGCAAATCCTTTGATTCCCAAAACTTCCGGATGATTGGGGTCACCGGCGATAAGAACCGGTACATTTTCCCTGGCCGCCTGAGCCACGATTCGATGGATCTTTTCTACAAAGGGACAGGTGGCGTCCACATAGTTGATCCCTTTTTCAACCAGACGGTCGTAGGTATCTTTCGGCACACCGTGGGAACGGATGACCAAGGTGGTATCCGGTGCTGCTTCGTCAATGTGATTGCACAACACCACCCCTTTTGCCGCCAATTCCTCAACGACCTGGGTATTATGGATGATGGGACCTAATGTGGCAACCTTCTTGCCATCCTCCGCCAAAGTGTTAACCATTTGAATTGCCCGGTTAACGCCAAAGCAAAACCCCGCTGTTTTTGCAACCTGAACGGATGGTTTATTATTTTCCATACTGATTCAGCCCTTCTTCAATGGGTGTCATGATCGCTTTTGTGCAAACACGAAGATATTCCCGTTGAGACATCTCCCCAACAGGCGGCATGGTAACCGGATCTCCGATGACAATGGTGGCTTTACGGAACACCCGTACCTTTTGATGTTTGGTCACAATGGAAACCGGCAACACCGAACCACCCACAGCGGTTACAACCATTGCGGCACCGGCTTTCCCCTTCCCCAGCTTACCATCCTTGGAACGGGTTCCTTCCGGGAAAATACCAATGATCTTACCGGATGCCAACAGTTGCTTTGCGGTTTTCAGTCCATCCGAACCAACACCTCGATTCACAGGAAAGGCGCCGATCCCTCTGAAAAACCATGCAAAAATTTTATTGCGGAACAACTCTTCCTTTGCCATATAATGAACACGGTGCTTTTTGGAAAAGGCAAATACGATGTATATCGGGTCTAACATAGAAATATGATTTCCGCAAACCACAAAGCCGCCGTCTACTTGTTGTAATTTATCCTTTCCGATCACCTTATAAGGAAACAACAAACGGAAAATCGGCCACACAATGGTATATGCAATGGAGTACAACATCTGCTAACACCTACTTTGACAAACGATTCATGATGATATCAGAAATAACCTGAACGGATTTTTCCAGCGTGTTTCCGGAAGTATCCAACAATATAGCGTCTTCTGCCTGTTGCAAGGGGGCAATTTCTCTGTGCATATCATTATAGTCCCGTTGCTTCATATCTGCCAAAACATCGTCGTATGTAGTTGCAATGCCTTTTTCACACAATTCCTCATAACGGCGTTTGGCACGGTCCTCAGCAGATGCAGTGAGATAGATTTTGATTTGAGCGTCCGGCAAGACCACCGTTCCAATATCCCGACCGTCCATAATCACATTGTGATGCTTGGCAATATTCCGTTGGGTATCCAGCAAAAACTGACGTACCGCCGGCAATGCGGATACCGCCGATGCCGCCATGGAGCACTCGGGCAGTCGAATGGATTGGCTCACGTCTTCACCGTTGAGCAACACGTTTTGAATACCGTTTTCGTAGGTCAGATCCACCGTAATTTCCTTTAACATGGCGGCAATACCAACTTCATCCGAGCGGTCAATACCACGGGAAATCGCCGCCCAGCCCACCGTACGGTATAACGCACCGGTATCCACATAAACATAGTCCAGTTTTTTGGCAACCTCTTTTGCCAACGTGCTCTTTCCTGCGCCGGAAGGGCCGTCAATTGCAATTTTAATCATACTATATTCCTCCTTATTGAGCAGACATACCGGCGGCATAGCCGGTTGAAAATGCGATTTGCAAATTAAAACCACCGGTGTATGCATCCAGATCCAATACTTCACCGGCAAAATACAAACCATTTACGATTTTTGATTCCATGGTTTTGGGATTGATTTCATCCACATTGACGCCGCCGCTGGTAACAATGGCTTCTTCCAGCGGCCGAAAACCGTGCACAGTAAACGTTAACCCTTTAATACAGTCCATCAATCGTTGCCGTTGTTCCTTCGTGATTTGATTCACCTTGGTTTCAGGCGGGATACCTGAACGCTTGATGACGACAGGAATCATTTTTGAGGGCAAAAGTTTGCCCAAGGAATTGCGTAGCGTTCTGTGGATATTTTCCTGAAAATCCCGTAACAATCTGGCGTCCAATGCTTGTACATCCAAACCCGGTTTCATATCAATGGAAATGTGATAACGATTCGCCTCCATGGGGCGCATATGAGCAGAAGCACTTAATACAAGCGGACCGGACAAACCGAAATGGGTAAATAGCATTTCGCCAAGTTCTGAATAAATAACATTGCCGGTTATATGATCGGTTGCCGTCAACGTAACGTTCTTAAGACTAAGCCCCATTAAATCACGGCAGTCGGTGGTGTGGCAAACCACCGGAACCAATGATGGCATGAGCGGCGTGACGGTATGCCCCGTTGCGACAGCAAACTCATAACCGTCACCGGTTGAACCGGTTGCCGGATAAGAGGCGCCGCCGGTGGTGACGATCACCGAAGTGGCAGAGATCACGCTGCCGTCAGCCAGTTTCACACCGGATACTGCGCCATTCACGGTAACGATACCGGTGCAGGTGGTTTGGTACAAAAAGGTGGCGCCTTTAGCGTAATTGGCCAAGGCATCCACAATATCAACCGCTTTATCCGAAACCGGAAACACCCGGTTGCCCCGTTCTACTTTTAACGGAACACGGCATTGATGTTCAAACAGATCCATGGTGTCATAAGTGGAAAAGCCATGAATTGCGCTATAAAGAAAGCGGCGATTGACAACCACCGCTTCCAAAAACTCTTGATGGGAACAGCAGTTTGTAACGTTGCACCGACCTTTGCCGGTAATCATAACTTTTCGGGCAGGACGTGCATTTTTTTCAATAACCGTTACCTGTTTGCCCATGCGAAGTGCAGTTCCCGCCGCCATCAAACCGGCGGCTCCGGCACCTATAATGACTATGTTACTCAATCTGTTCACCTATTTCAACATTTTTGCCACCCGCCCATGGAGACGGAACATATAATCAGAATACAAACGGGATAACGCTAAATCGTACACAATAAACATAACGTTTCCCAGTCCCAAAAGGATGTACAAGGTGTACTTGCCAAAATCGCCCAAACCTTCAAAGGGGATCTGGAAAACAAAGGTAAGCACCGAATACGCCGCTATTACCGCCAGGTTAAACAGAAGAAATTTGCATACATACTCTACAATACGGGAGGAGAATTTTTCCAAATACCCTTTCACAACAGGATAATACCCAAAAAAGCAGGTAAACAGCATGGGGGCTTCCTTTTCACCGCACAAGAGCAAGGACAGTATGGCAGCTGCGGCATACGAGCCCAGCGCCCATTTGGTGTCCAATTCAACCATAACGATCATGAACAGCGCACCGGCGATGGCCGGCAGTGCAATGGTGAGATACGGAAAAATCGACATCAACATAAAAACCACAGATAATGCAGTAATAACACCGCAAAGGGCAATTCGTTTGCTTTGTTTCATATCCGTTCCCCTAACAGCACGAAATTAAGTCGCCGCCCATACATTCACAGCAACAGTCGGCACAAAGCAAACGGGAACAAACATCACAAGAGGAACAAGAATCGCCGCCGTTGTGATGGGTTCTGGTGCGATAACCGCCCCCATTGTGACGCCGATTCATATGGTCCACTGCGCCTCGGTATTCCGGATTGGAGGGGTCCATACGATGGGCTGTGGCATAGTTTGTGAACGCATCATCGTACCACCCACGGCTGTATTGTACATTACCGGAAAGATAATACCAACGGGCGTTGCGTTGGCTGATGGGAATTTGATCCAGTTGCAACTGTGCCTGTTCATATTGACCTGCATGAATCAGCGCTTCGATCTCGCTAAATTCACCGTTGGTTTGTTGCTGACCGTTTGCGTTGCGCTGGGCAATGATTTGGTCATAAGCCGCATTGATTTCAGCCATTTTTTCTTCGGCCAAATCCTTGAGGGGATTTTCCTCATAATTGTCCGGATGGTATTTTCGTGCCAATTCCCGGTATGCGTTTTTAATTTCATCCATAGACGCATCTTGCGATACGCCCAGTACAGAATAAGGATTATTCATTGTTCTTCACCTTTCTGATAATTTCGTTTTGCACATTTTCCAATCCTAAAAACAAGATGTTCTTTATAATTGGTTGGAATGTTTGTAAAGTAAGGGCATCAAACGCTCTACACGCTTCATCCATACAAACGTTTAGTTGTGCCGAAGCAAATTCTACCATATCATCTACCGAGACGGTATCACCTAAACGACGGAGAAATGGATTGAACCGCCCCTTTTTGCGGTCGTTTTTAAAATCGTCCACCGCATCCATGAGATACACCCATTTCCCTACGTTGTATCCGATACGAGACAGGTATAACGCTGTGGTTTCGTCCGCAATATCAT
>CAYLYC010000089.1:0-5584 GCA_964387715.1 uncultured Eubacteriales bacterium
ATACTGTATGTATTTCCGAGTATTTTAACAATGGATGAGCGAAAATCCGCCTTCCTAAAACGGGGGTTGGGTTTGAATGCTCACCCTAAAATTTTTTCAAAACCACAAAAACCGTTGACGGCTTTTTGATAAAATGCTATACTGGAAACAACAACCAATAGGAGTGTGATGTTCATGTTCTGTCCCCATTGCGGTAAACAAATGACCGGCACCGGGCGTTTTTGCCCCCATTGCGGCGGCGAAGTGACCAACCAGGCGGCGCAAAACCCCATTCCCCTGGCGCAAAAACCGGCAAGACCGGTGAAACCGGTACAACCCAAAAAGCCAAAGGATTACGGCAAGATCCGTTCCAACTGGATCCGGGTGCTGGTGGTCTCTTTGCTCATCTTTTGTATCACCTTTTTAGGAGCAGGGGGTTCTCTTGTCCATTATTTCGTGGTGGGCACAGCCGAGGAGGAAGCCGTTCGTGCTTTGACTCCGCCCACGGCACAGTTGATTGCCGACCCCACCTACAATGCGGATGAGATCGTCAAAAAACCGGTGAATACCTCGGTCGATCTGGGGGAAGAAGCCACCGAAGAACAAGTAACCGCCTTCACCGCAGAGGTTGCCACGGTAAAGACCGCGATCGATACGGCGGTCACCACCCTTTCGGCTACCACTCCTTCCATTACCCAGGAAAACAAGAGTCAGTTTGTACGGGCTGTTTCCACCGCCATGTCCCAACTGTATAAAAACAACCAGATCTCAAGTTATAAGGACAACGGCAACTCCTTGGAGGTGGTGCTCAACAGCGGTCTGGTCTACGTGTACATCCCCCAGGTGGACGGATTTGACAGCGGCACCGATCCGCTGATGAAGGTCGCCACCTATCAGCCCTGTTTGGAGGGCTACGACAGTTCCCTTTCCCAATACATGGACTATCCGGATCAAGCGGCAACCGGGATCACCCAAACCTTCCCCATGTATCAGTTTGACGGATCGTCCAACTATGACGATGCCACCGTTGCGGTGGAAGCGTTGCTGAACATGGCACAATATCACGCCGTGTTCTGGCACGGTCACGGCGGCAATCTGCCCACCTACGGGCCGGTGCTGCAATTGGGATTGACCCCCTCTAAAGAAAACGACGCCAAACTCTACGGCTTGTGGAAGGATGAATACATCCTCCGTTCTGACAACGCCTATCTGGTCACCGCCCAATTCTTCCGGGAATTTTTGGACGACAATTCCCTGGAAAACACGGTGGTGTATTTAGGGGCTTGTGAGACCGGGGCAAACGACCGGTTGGCGAACGCCTTTATCGACCGGGGTGCGGCGGCGGTGTACGCCAACACCCAAAGCATTCACACCACCTATAATCTTTCTATGATGAAAGCGGTGGCAGAAGGGCTTTGCACTCCTGACGAAAACGGGGTCTACATGAACGTTTCCCAAGCCCTGGAATACGCCAAGGACAAAGAGGGTGAGCAGGACTTTGGTGACAGCGATGCCCGTGTTGTGTTATATGCAGACGACGACACCTTTGCCCTGGATTGGTACGAGGATCACATGAGCGCCGACCGGGAAGTGGTGTTGGTGCTGGATGCCTCCGGCAGTATGGACGGTACACCCTTGACCGAAACCAAAAAAGCGGCACTGGGCTTTGTGAACACGGTGTTGGAGCAAAACGCTGTGGTTGGGGTGGTAACCTACAGCACCTCCGCCCACAAGCAGGTGGATTTCACCCGGCGGAAGACCTCTCTCAACGGCGCCATCAATTCCATTTACGCCGGCTCCTCCACCAGCATTGATGCCGGGCTTACCATGGCTCAGGAAATGCTCAGCCAAAGCACCGCCAAAAAGCGGATCATTGTACTGATGAGCGACGGTCTGCCAAACACCGGCAGAGAGGGAGACGCCCTGATCTCCTTTGCAGATGAGATCCGTAATGAGGGCATTTGCATCTACTCCCTGGGATTTTTCCATAACCTGTCATACGAATCCAAAGCAGGCGCCCAAACCCTGATGGAAGGCATTGCCGATCCGGGCTGTCACCACGAGGTGGATACTGCCGAAAACATTGAATACGTGTTTGACGATATTGCCGCCGAGATCAACGGTCAGCGCCGGTTGTATATCCGGGTGGCCTGTCCGGTTGAGGTGGAGGTAACTTACAACGGAGAGACCCTTTCCCGGGATAACCCCCGCACCTCCTTCGGTACCATCTCCTTTGAAGCAACAGAGAGCGATGACGACGACGAAACCGACTCGGAGGACGAGGTAAAGATCCTTCGGCTCAACGAAGGGGTGGATTACCAGGTGAAAATCGAAGGTACGGACGACGGCAGTATGGATTACACCATCGGACTGATGGACGAGAACGGCGAATACCAGGATTTCCGGGAATTTGAGGATATTGATATCACCGAGGATACCATCATCGACACCATCGCCAACTATGCCGAAGCCACCATTCTCAACGTGGATGAGGACGGCGACGGAGAATACGACCTGCGCTACAAAGCACAAGCCAACGAATCCGGGGAATTGATCGAAGACGTCACCCCCTGGCAGTTGGTGGTGGCGGCTGTATGCGGCTGTATTGCCCTTCCCTCATTGCTGATCTTCATTCTGGCTTGTAACCGGGCGAAAAACGCCAAAAAACGACTTGCCGCCCCGGCGGTATAAATGCCACACCGGCGGTATAAAATGAACAGAGGCACCTGACAGCCAGGTGCCTCTGTTGTTTTGTGTTTCATTTATGCATTATTCATGAAAGAGAGAACGGGCGACCCTACGATGGGGGTTGGTGGTTATGCAACAAAAAATGCCTTCCCCTTTGAGGGGAAGGGGGACCGCTTGCGGTGGATGAGGTGGAATGGTGGTGAGCGGTTTGCCATGAATACCATCATGATTTAAAAGTAATAGGTAGGGGCGAACTGTGTTCGCCCGCGAAGGTCACAAAACAACGGGCGAACACAGTTCGCCCCTACGATGAGGTCGGTCACCCCGACGAATGCAAAAAATAAAAATGTGCCGCAGGCACACCGCAATTTTTCATTCTGCATTTTTCATTTTTCATTTAAGAAACGCTCGCCCCTACGATGGGTTGGTGGAACCACATCCACCCACGCCCATTCACCACTTGGTAAACCGGCCTTCCACGCAGGCGGCGACGGGGTTGAAATCGTCGTCCATCACCACAAAATCTGCGTCGTAGCCCATCTCGATCTTGCCTTTATTCAGACCCATCATGGTTGCCGGGGTGAGGGTTGCCATGGTTACCGCATCGGCTTTGGAAATGCCAAATTCCATGGCTTTTTTCACACATTGAAGCATACTGGCGGTACTGCCGGCGATGGTGCCGTCCTTGAGCCGTGAGACCCCCTGCTCCACCCGTACCGTTTGTCCGCCCAACTCGTATTCCCCGTCGGGCAGACCGGTGGCGCGCATACTGTCGCTTATGAGGATCACCCGCTCTTTACCAAACAGTTTCATCAGCATTTTCACCACCGCAGGATGAACGTGCAGTCCGTCGCAGATCAGCTGCACGTACGCACCGCTCATAAACGCCGCACCGCCAAGGGATGGGGCACGGTGATGAATGGGAGGCATGGCGTTAAACATGTGGGTGACGCAACGCGCCCCCCAAAGGAACGCCTTCATGGCGGTTTCGTAATCGCACCCGGTATGCCCCAGGCAAACCGGCATATCCAGATGCTCGATGAGTTCCATGGCGCCTTCACATTCCGGGGCTACGGTGATCAGCCCCATGTTCTGGAATTTATACACGTCCTCTGCCCGGGCAAAGGCAATGGCAGAGCCGTTTTGCGCCCCTTTGTAATCCAAACTCAACAGCGGCCCTTCCAGATGATACCCCAGCGCCTTTGCACCGCCCGTCTGGGCAAGGGTAGCGGTGCGCCGCATCAACTCCGTTTTAGAAGCAGACATGGTGGTGGGGTAAAAACTGGTGACCCCCTGGCGCAAATACCAATGGCTCATGGCCTCCACCGCCTCGTCCCCGTCCATGGTGTCCATGCCCATGCATCCGTGGGTGTGGATGTCAATAAACCCGGGAATCACTTCTTTCCCCTGCAGATCCACACCGGGTGCAGGGATCTTGCCGATAAAGGTGATGATCCCCTGATCCACCCCGATATCCAGCAATTCGCCGTTGATTGTTCCGTTTTTGTAAATGGTCATCCTTCATACGCCTCTTTATCGCAATAAATGGTCACCCGGGGGTGAAGTTTCAAAAAGGTAGCGGGACAATGGGTGGTCACGCCATCGTCCAGCAGGGCGTTTACCACCGGATGCTTGTCCCGTCCGCCGATGAGCACCAGGATCTCTTTGGCACTCATAATGGTTGCCATGCCCATGGTTACCGCCTTGTCCGGCACCCGTTCCCCTTCTCCGAAAAACCGGGCGTTGGCAGAAAGGGTGGAGGGGGCAAGTTTTGTGATATGGGTACCGGCGATCAACCGTTCCCCCGGCTCGTTAAAGCCGATGTGCCCGTTGTGACCCACGCCCAGCAGTTGCAGGTCAATACCGCCCCGCTTACGGATCATCTGGTCATACTCACTGCAGGACAGCGTTTCCTCCCCTTTGGGAACAAAGGTGTTCCCAGGGTCAATGTTAATACGGGAAAACAAATTGTGATCCATAAAATACCGATAACTTTGGGGATGATCCTCCGCCATGGGCACATATTCATCCAGATTAAAGGTGGTCACCCGGGAAAAGTCCATTGCCCCGGCCGCCGTCTGCCGGGCAAAATAATCGTACAGTCCAAGGGGAGAAGAACCGGTGGCAAGACCCAACACCCCATCCGGCTTTTGGGACAAAAACGCTTTGAATTGCTCCCCTGCTTTTTGACACATGGTCTCATATCCTTGGCAAACGATCCATTTCATATTCATAACGCCTCTTTTTACTGTTTTTACTATAGCATATCCCAAAGGTGGATGGCAATATTCACAAGGGAAAATTTTGGAATTATTTTACATTTTGTCTTGTTTTGGCGAAGGGAATGGGATACAATAGAGGTGAGGTGAAGAAAGATGAGCGGACAAAACTGTTGCGAACAATGCGACCATTATCTGTATGATGAGGAGTGGGACTGTTACACCTGCGAGATCGACCTGGATATGGACGACGCTGAACGGTTGATGTCCTTCTCCCATTGGGAATGCCCCTATTTCCAGTTCCGGGACGAATACCGCATCGTGCGAAAGCAGAATTGAGAATGATCCTCCCGTATAGCGGGGGGATTTTTTGTGTCATCTATGTTATGCAACCAAAAATGCCTTCCCCTTGAGGTATTCCCCAAGGGTCACACATCGCTATCTCGGCTTCCCCTTGAGGGGAAGCTGTCCGAAGGACTGATGAGGTGTAAGATGCGAAGCATCCGTTACAAGAACAACGCTATGTTCCTTTGCTTTTCCACCTCATCCGTCAACCTACGGTTGCCACCTTCCCCTCAAGGGGAAGGCATATTTGGTGCAAACCCACCACAATACGAATGCAATAAAATATAAACCGTGCCGCAGGCACACCGCAATTATTCATTATGCATTATTCAATATTCATTAAAGAAAAAACG
>CAYLYC010000090.1:0-5582 GCA_964387715.1 uncultured Eubacteriales bacterium
ACCCCTTGCGCCTTTGCTTTGCGGATCAAATCCACACTTTCTTTGGTGGAGATGTGGCACACGTGATAGGCGCAACCGGTTTGTTTTACCAGTTCCAGATCCCTGGCGATGGGACCCCATTCGCTTTCGCTGACAATGCCTTTGTGTCCATGGGCGGCGGCATACGCACCGGCGTGGATATATCCGCCGTTTAACAATGAATTATCCTCACAATGGGCGGCGATGACCTTCCCCAATGCTTTGGCACGTTCCATGGCGCCTTTCATCATGGCTTCATCCTGCACACCCCTGCCGTCATCAGAAAAGGCAACCGCATCCCCTGCCATACCGTCCAGATCTGCCAGGGTCTCACCCTGCTGATTCACCGTAATAGCGCCGTAGGGATGCACCCGAATCACCGCATCCCGCCGGATGATATCCAACTGTTGCCCCAGATGCTCAGGACAATCGGGAACCGGCTTGAGATTGGGCATGGCGCACACATCGGTATACCCGCCGGCGGCACAGGCAGCCGTACCGGAGCCGATGGTTTCTTTATAAGAAAAACCCGGCTCTCGCAAATGTACGTGTACATCTGCGAAACCGGGCAATACAACATATTGCAAGGAATTGTCGGCAATACTGCCATCCAAGGGAAGACAGCCAAACAATCCGTTTATATCTTTTTGAATCATTGCATTGTGTAATCGGAGTTGCATACAAAATTCCTTTCTCCCCGCCATTAGACCCGGCGAAGATTTACTCCTAAAATTGTATCACAACCGACCATTCTTGTCAACCCTCATGGAAGGAATTTCTTCCCCATTATTTTCTATAATCGCAAGAGTGTTCTCTTCCTCCATGACCGGGATCAAAGCGTTGGCAATCACGCCTTTTCCTCTGCTCTTGATGTAAAAATAGCCAATGATGCTGAAAACCAAAGCGCCGATGAAGTTGACAAGCAGATCCGCCATGGTATCCAACAGGCCGATATCCAAATAACCCCCGTCCACCAGCAATTCGCCGTTGACCAAAGTTTGCTGAATTTCCTGCACGGCAATGGGCGTATTGGACTTTGAGGGATCTAACAGGGTGGAATAAAAGTAAGTAACGACCGTATCCTTTTGCATATCCGTATGAAACAGATAATCCACTCCATACTCAAAAAACTCCCAAAACACGCCGACGGTCATAGAAAAGCAAAAGGCAACTGCCGCTACGAAAAAGGGGGAAAGTTGGAATTTAATACGGCTGCTTTGGTTGAGCACGTCGATCAGTCCAAAGCCAATGGCGGCACATAAAAATCCCCACACGGTATGCAGTAAGGCGTCCCAATGGGCATATTGCAAATAATAGCATTGCAACTCCCCTAATATCTCTGCACAGAAAATGAACAGAAGAATAATGATCTCCAAGGTATCAGGCAGCTGTAACCGCAAACTTTTCCGTATAAACTGGGGAATCATAAACAACGCCAGAACCAGCAAACACAAAAAAGCGTTACCGTAGTTGGCTAACATGATACTGCGTATCATGGCAGCAAGAACCAATAAGCTCAAAACACTGTAGACCGCAATCACAGATCTTCGGCCGGCCAATTCCTTTTTCATGCTACTCCCCCATTTCACCTGCTCATTATATGCTAAATCATCAATTCAATATGAACCGTCAAATGAAGGAAACCGTTCCTCTACCCCCAAATACCAAGATAGCCCAAACCGATACCTACAACGGCAGACAGGGAAATGATGAGAATGGGATGCACCTTCCGGAAACCCATAAACACCGAAACCCCCGCCAACACAAGAGAACACCAGAAGCCGGCGGTCTGCAATACACTCCAGGAAAGCCCATTATGGAAAAACACCGATTGGCCGATGGTCAACACCGCAGAACCGATCAGTCCCACCGCCACCGGGCGTAAGCCGGTCATCAGGCCTTTTACTACGGTGCTGTTTTTAAAGGCAAGATAGCATTTTGCCACGATGAGAATGATAACAAAAGAAGGCAAAATTACGCCGAAGGTGGCGCTCAACGCGCCAAGGAATCCGGCGGTTTCCGATCCGATATAGGTGGCAATATTGATGGCAAAAGGACCGGGGGTGGATTCACTCACTGCCACAAAGTTGATGAGTTCGTCCATGGTCATCCATTGTTTTGCCGCAACCTCTGCCTGAATCAAAGGCAACATGGCATATCCGCCGCCAAAAGTAAAGGCGCCGATCTTCAAAAAGGATAAAAACAATTGCAAATAGATCATGCTTGTTCCTCCTTTTTATGCATCAAAAGGTGGGTGATCAAGCCCACAACACCGGCACTGGCAATAATGAGGATGACGTTGATTTCGGTGAATACCGCCAACAAAAACGCCGCCGCCAAAATGCAATAAGCAACCACGCCTTTGGGACATTGCTTGAACATGGATACAAACGCCTTGACCACCAACGCCAAAACCCCGGCTCGGATGCCGTAAAAAGCGTATTGCACCACTTTATACGCCATAAACTGCCGAAGGAAAAAGGAAATGACCAGAATGACCACAAAAGAAGGAAGGGCCACACCCAAGGTGGCCGCCAAAGAACCCCACACACCTGCCGCCTGATAGCCGATAAAGGTTGCTGAATTTACCGCAATGGGACCGGGGGTGGATTCGGCAATGGCAACAATATCCAATATGTCCGACTCTTTGATCATTTTATGGGTCTCCACCGTTTCCTTTTGAATCAGCGGAATCATGGCGTAACCGCCGCCAAAGGTGAATGCGCCGATCTTGAAAAAGATCCAAAACAGCCGCAAACAGGTTTTCAGGCGGTTGGTTGATTGTTGTTTCATGATCTTACTCCTTTATTGATAACAAACCGGGGATTCCTGGGGAATCACAATCACCGGACATTCCAATTGTTTTTGCAACAACTCGCAAAGCGGCTCGATCACCACTTGTTCGGTCTCAAAATGACCCGCATCCACCAGCATTAGTCCCGCTTTTTTGGCTTCCCACCACAAATGATGCTTCACGTCTGCCGTAATCAGGGCGTCCGCTCCTGCCAAAACTGCAGGGTGTAAAAAATCCGCTCCTGCACCGCCGCAAAGGGCAACGGTTGTAATTTCACGGTCTGTGTTCACGTATTTGGATCTGGTTTTCAGTTTGCGGTTTATATGATCTGCCAATTCCCGGCAGGTCTTCGCCTTCGGCAATACGCCTACTCGTGCCATGGGAGGTGTGGTCTCCCCCGGCACACCAAGGGGACACACTTGTTCCAATTCCAAGGCATCTGCCAACCGGTCGTTCACACCGCCCTTGGCGGCATCCAGATTGGTGTGGGCAGAAATCACCGAGATACCTGCCCCGATCAGGCGGTACAACACGCTGTTGGCAGGAATGGACTGCACACCGGAAAAGATCACCGGATGATGGCTGACGATGCAATCGATCCCCTCTTGCAAGGCAAAATCCACCGCCTCATCGGTTACATCCAACACAACGCCGATCTTGGTCACGGTCTGCCAGGGTGAACCCACAAGCAAACCGGCATTATCAAAATCCATTTGGGTTTCAAAAGGGGCAATCCCCTGTAACACGTCATAAACATCTTGTACTGTCATCGAAAAACGCCTCCGTTTATTACCTTTGTAAGTTCATCCCATAAGTACACCAGCGGTGCGGCCTGGTCGTCCTTACCTGCGACCTTTAAGCCCTTGATCTGCTTTTGCAACCGTGCCGCCTCTTTCTCTAAAAACCGTTTTGCACCCTCGTCCAACGGGTCATCCAACTTGCCAACCATGGATCGTAACACAGACAGCCGTCGGCAATTGCCGTCATACACCCCACGGATGACGGTATAACAATGGCGTTTATCACCGGTAGCCCGCTCTTCCACAATGGAAAACCCCTGTTCACCCAACCAGGAACGAAGCAATGGCGCGTCGGTCATGGGCTGTAGTACCAGGGTTTTAGCGGGGTCTTTCAGCCAGGGCGCTTTTTCCAGTAATTGGGTGATAAGGATGCCCCCCATCCCTGCCATCACCACACAAGACGCCTCTTTGGGGTCAATGGCATCCAAACCGTCGGACAAGCGCAAATGGATCTTCTCCTCCAGACCGGCATCTTCAACAGCGCACCGGGCATGGGATAACGGTCCGGGACGCAGATCACTGGCAATGGCAAAGGGGATCTTCCCCTCCCGAACCAAATGCACCGGCAACCAGCCATGGTCGGTTCCCACGTCCACCACCGTGCTGCCATAAGGCACCATATCCGCCACCAGTTGCAGACGTCTATCCAGTTTTTTGCTGTTACTTGCCATGGCGAGTTCATTCACCCCTCATAAAACCCTTACAATTTTTCCATATACAATATGATATACGAGTACCGAAAAAAATGCAAGTTTATTTTTCACAGGGTTAGCATTCAGCCCAAATTCACCAAAGCCATTTCAGTTATCTGTCCTATCCTTTATTGTCTGACTGCTGTGATGGCAATATTCAGCGGAATGTAATCACCGTATAAATTCATTTGCTCCTTGCCATACTATCCTTAAGATGTATAGCAAGGAGTTTGATTTTATGTCCCAATTGACCAACGAAGAACTTTGGCTGATCAAAAACAGTTTGGCCCACGAAACATCGCTGATACGGTTATACCGTGCCGCATCCCAAAACACCGACGACCCGGTGTTGCGAGGCAAATGGGAGGAATATACCGCCCAGCATATTGGTCACCGGGATGTCCTTCGTTCTTTTCTGGAACAGGAAGGGTGGTATCATGAATAACAAGCCCAAACAACCGGGACAGTTGTTGGACAATTTAAGCCGACAACAGATCATGATCGCCAATCATTACAACGATTTTGCCGGACGGTGCAAAGGTGAAGCCCTGCACGATCAGGTTCTTTGTCTGTTACAGGAAGAACACACCATTCACAGCGAATTGCAAAAGTTGCTGAAAGAACGGGGACTTCTCCACTACGACGTGGCAACACCGGAACAGGTTACCGCCGTTGCCCGACAGTATGACCAAAGCCAATCCAACCCATAAGCGAAGCCGATGGAACCAACCATCGGCTTTTGTTATAACAAAACACCTGCATGACCCACTGCCACACAGGTGTTGGTTCTATTCTTCCATTTGACGTCCCAGGAAGGATGCGGCAACCTGGGTGAGTTTTACATCGCTTTCGCTGGGCACGGCGCCGGTCTCCGAAGCCATCATACACACAGCGCCAACCACATCCCCCGCCGCTAAAATAGGAACGGCGATCCCGGCGGCACGGTCTACCCCTTCTAAGGGCATCAGCCGTTTTTCCATCCCCGGGGTAAGCAAATAACTTTTTCTCGCTTCCATCAGTTCTTCCAAATCAGCGGTTAGCCGGCGTTCTAACACCTCTCGTTTTGAAATACCCGCTGCCGCCACACAGCAATCCCGGTCACAGATGACCACGGCAAGATTGGTTCCTTTGGTCAGTGAGTCGGCATACTGTTCGGCAAATGCCGCCAGTTCCCCAACCGGCGAATATTTTTTGAATATCACATCCCCATCGTTGCTGGTAAAAATTTCCAATGGGTCGCCTTCACGGATGCGCATGGTGCGGCGAATTTCTTTTGGA
>CAYLYC010000091.1:0-5557 GCA_964387715.1 uncultured Eubacteriales bacterium
CCCATCTGCCCGGATGGATATTCCAAAAAAATTCAAGAAAAATGTAAAATACCTGTTCTCTTTTGGCAGGTTTTGTGGTATACTGAACTTGTATATACTAAATGATGTTAGGAGTGCCGGTTATGAAACCCCAAAATCGTTCCCGTTCACCCCAGGTTGAGGAGCAGGAAACTGCGGTGATCTGCGGCCGCAACTCGGTGGAAGAATGTTTAAAACAAAACGAAAATTTAGACTGTCTGTTTGTGCAAAAAGGGGAACACGGCGGCGCATTGGGTCGCCTGACCGCTATGGCGCTGGAACGGGGGATTCCGGTCAAAGAGGTGAACAGCCAAAAACTGGACGCCATGACCGGCAAGGAAAATCATCAAGGGGTGGTGCTCACCCTGTCGGCGGCGGCCTACGCCTCGTTGGAGGATGGCTTCCGTTTGGCGCAAAGCCGGGGAGAAGCCCCTTTCTTTGTGCTGTGTGACGGGCTGGAGGACCCCCACAATTTAGGGGCGATCCTGCGTACGGCCGAATGTACCGGGGTGCACGGCATCATCGTTCCCAAACGGCGCAGCGTTTCCCTTACCGCCGCCGTTGCCAAAGCCGCTTGCGGCGCCTTGTCCTATGTGCCGGTCATCCGGGTGGCAAATCTTGCCGCCACCATTGACACCTTAAAGGAACGGGGCGTGTGGATCTACGGCGCTCATATGCAAGGGGTGGACTACCGCCAACCGGACTACACCGGGGGATGCGGTTTGGTCATTGGCAGTGAAGGTGATGGGATCAGCCGGCTGGTGAAAGAAAAATGCGACCAGTTGGTGAGTTTGCCCATGAAAGGCAAGATCAATTCCCTGAACGCTTCGGTGGCAGCCGGGGTGCTGCTTTATCAAATTTCCTCCTGCCGATAAATTTCTGAAAACAAGAGGTGTTTACCATGAATGACCGGGATTTGTATATAGACCAGATCTTACAAGAGGTGGCCCAGCGTAAAGCGCCCCCTGCTCCCCGTGGGGATTACGGCCATCGGGATATGCTGGTGGACGAGATCTTAGCCGGCGCCTCCTTTGATGTGAAGCCCCAGGAAACACAACCTTCATCAGCCCCGGCGGCGGAGGTTACTGCTGTGCCGGCGAAGGAACAACCGGTGAAGGAACAGCCGGTGAAAAAACGGCGTTCCAAAAAAGAGGATACCTTGGGAATTTTGGCGGACATCACCCCTTGGGGGGAGCGTCACGCTCCCAAACCGGCGGTCAATGTGATGGAGCATGCGCCGGTTCCCCAAAGCATCCAAAAAACCGAACGGTTTTATTCTGATTTGAAAAAAGATGGGTTGAAGGATGAAGCCACCCAGATCTTATACAAAACCGGGGGTGCATTGCACCCGGCGGTGGAGGAGCAACCGGCACCTCCCACCGGTGTTTTGAAGGACGTACCGGAGCAGGCATTGCGGGAACAGGTGGAAGAAGCCACCCGTCAGCTTGACCCGGTGGATGAACCCACCCGGGTGTTGCCCGAAAAACGGAAAGAAGCCGCCCTTGCCGCCCAAAAAACCGGTGTATACGGTGGGGGAACGTTGGCAAAAGCGGACGAACTCACCGGCCAGATTCGTATGGCTGGATTTGAAACCGCCGAAACCGAAATTGACGAAGCCCCTTGGGAAGAAGAATTTCTCTCCAACCGGGAGGATAAGATCCGCCAGTTCAAAATGGAGGGATTGGACGGGGACGAACCGGCCGAAGCCGCCACGTTTGAGGAGGATGGGGAATACCACACCCTGCGGGATGCCGCCCCATTAAAATACGATCTGTTAGCCCGCCGGCGAAACGTGTCGGTGCAACTGGTCACCACCTTGATCTGCTTTGTGTTGTCCCTTTGCTTCACTGCGGTGGGCACGTTGGATATCACCAGCGGTCTGCTCAGCGATAACCCGGGGGTGCTGATGGGCTTGTACTTAGCCGCATTGGCGGTGGGTGTGCTGGTCAACTTCCGTACCCTGATAGGCGGTCTGGGCTCTCTGTTTAAAGGGGGCGACCAGGATACCGCCGCCGCTCTTGCCATGTGCGCCGCCCTGTTCCAAGGGGTGGGTTTTGCGGTTCTGGGGGGAGCAGATGCCAAAGGATGCGGCCCCGGCTGTTTTGTGGGGTGCGCCGCTTTGTTTGTGGTCATGATGAATTTGTGGGGCAAACGTATTCTCTTTTCCCGTATGTACGCCAATCTGGAACTGATTGCCAACGACCGTGTGAAATACGGGGTTGCCCGGGTAGAACAACGGGAAGAATCCTTTGAATTGGGCAGAGGTCTGGCGGTGGGTGCGCCGTCGGTTGCCTTTTCTGCCCCGGCGGTGGATCTGGATCAGTTTGTGTACCACTCCTATGCCCCCGATGGGGTAGAACGGTCTGCCCGTTGGCCCTTAATGCTTTCTCCGGTGTTTGGGTTGCTGGGGGGCGTTGCCGCTTATCTGTTTGCCGGCGGCGGTGATATCATCGCCATCATTTTGCAGGTGCTTACCGGAGTTTGCGCCGGTATGATCGTCAGTTTACCCCTTACCTCGATGCTGTCAGGCAACGTGCTGTTTTATCGGTTCGGTAAAAAACTCCGCCGCCATCGGGTGATGCTGTCGGGGTACGATGGGGTAGAGGAATTGCGGGATACCGATGTGTTGGCGCTGGATGCGTCCCAACTGTTCCCTGCCGGTTCCATTACCCTCACCAGTATTAAATCCGCTTCCAACCAGAGTTTGGACCGTTCTATTATGGACGTGGCAGGGGTGGTGTATATGGCGGATTGCCCCTTAAAATCCCTGTTTGAATCCATTATTCAAGGCAAAACCAATCTGCTTCCTCAGGTAGACACCCTGGTGTATGAGGAAGAAATGGGGATCTCCGGCTGGGTCATGGGCTACCGGGTGCTGGTGGGTACGAAGAAACTGATGGAAACCCACGGAATCCTTGTGCCGGACGTGGATTATGAAGAAAAATACAATCAACCGGGCTTAAAGGCGGTCTATCTTTCCACCCAGGGGATCTTGTCTGCGGTGTTTTTGGTGAAATATTCCGCCAACGAGCAGATCAAAGCCGGTTTGCAAAAAGCGGTGAATGGGGGTCTTTCTTTGCACATCTATTCCTGCGACCCCAACATTACCCGGGAAATGATCTGCCATATGTTCAAACTACCTGCCAATGCGGTGCGTATTATGGGGGCTGTACCCCGGCGGCTGTATAAACAGCAGATCCAGTCGGTGGAAAAAACCCAAGCCACCCTGTCGTATGAAGGCAACGCCGGTAACCTTTGCCGAGGGGTGGTTGCCGCCATGAAACTATTCCGTGTGCTTCGTCTGGCAGGGGTGTTGCAGGTGCTCTTTTCCCTTGCCGGCGGTGTGTTGCTGTGCGCCGGGTTGTTCCTGCTTTCCCCAGGGGGACTTTCCGGAACGCTGATTTTGCTGTATCAGCTCATCACCACGTTACTCATGTTGCTCATTCCTGCTTTGATGGGACGGTAATGCTATGAACCCGGTAGGATTATACATTCACATACCCTATTGTTTGCAAAAATGTAATTACTGTGATTTTTATTCCCTTGCTGACCCAAAAACAGCAGGGGAATATGGCTTTTGTGTCCAGGGGGCATTGTCCCGTCTGGCAACCCGTTATCCAAGAAGGGCCGATACCGTTTATCTTGGCGGCGGCACCCCCACCATGATGCCCCCCGGGGTGTTGGCATCGGTTCTTGACACCGCCCGGAAGCAGTTTCGGTTTGTCGGCGGTGAGATCACCTGCGAGATCAACCCGGGGGAGGGCTATCCCACCCGGGTGGAGGACTTGGCAGCCATGGGGGTCAACCGCCTTTCGGTGGGACTGCAGTCGGCTGTGCCGGAAGAACTTGCCGTCCTTGGCAGAAGGCATACGCCCTTGCAGGTCAAACAATGTGTGCAACAGGCAAAAGCGTCAGGGATCACCAATTGCTCGGTGGATCTCATGTGGGGCATTCCCGGTCAAACGGTGGAATCCGCTCTCAAAAGCGTGGAATTTGCCCTTTCCCTTGACCCTGCCCATATTTCCGCCTATCTGCTGAAAATAGAGGAAAACACCCCCTTTGGCAAACACCCGCCGGTGTTGCCGCCGGACGATACGGTGTGCGATATTTACGAGGGGTGTTGTGAGCGTCTGGAGCAGGCGGGCTTTCCCCGTTATGAGATCTCCAACTTTGCCCGGCCGGGTTTCGAGAGCCGTCATAACCTGAAATATTGGAACTGTGAAGAAACCCTGGGGATCGGCCCTGCCGCCCATTCCTTTATGGAGGGCAAACGGTTTTACTATCCCCGGGATCTGGCTGGATTTATGGCAGACGATGCGCCCGTAGACGATGGCGCAGGGGGCGACTTTACGGAATACGCCATGCTGCAATTGCGGTTGGCAACCGGTTTGCAGGAGGCGGCGTGTCATAGGCGATTTGGATATGGTATCCCCCATGAACTGCTCCGGAAAGCCAAACCCATGGTGGAACATGGGCTGATGACCTGGGACGGCAACGCCTTGGCGCTGACCGTCAAAGGCAACCTGGTGTCCAATGAGATTTTGGCTGTCATTTTGTAACGTGATGTTTTACTGATTTCGGGTGAAAAAATCTTGCAATTCCCGAAAATTGTGGTAAAATGAAAGCGTGTATTATTTTGTTATATATCTGGAGGTTTTACCATGAATCAAGCAGACAAAACCATGGAAAAAATCGTTGCCCTTTCCAAAGGCAGGGGCTTTGTATTCGCCGGCAGTGAAATCTACGGCGGTCTTGCCAACACCTGGGACTACGGTCCTTTGGGGGTTGAGTTGAAAAACAACATCAAAAAGGCCTGGTGGAAAAAATTCGTTCAGGAAAACAAATACAACGTTGGTCTGGACGCCGCGATTTTGATGAATCCCCAAACCTGGGTGGCTTCCGGTCACTTGGGCGGCTTCTCTGACCCCCTCATGGATTGCCGTGAATGTAAAGAACGGTTCCGTGCCGATAAACTGATCGAAGATTACACCGCCGAAAACGGTCTGGAATTGGATAAACCCATCGATGCCTTTACCCAGGAGGAAATGAAGAATTACATTGAGGAACATAACGTTCCTTGCCCCACCTGCGGTAAACATAACTTCACCGATATCCGTCAGTTTAACCTGATGTTCAAAACCTTCCAAGGGGTTACCGAGGATGCCAAAAACACCGTGTACCTCCGTCCCGAAACCGCCCAGGGTATTTTTGTAAACTTTGCCAACGTGCAACGCACCACCCGGAAAAAGATGCCCTTCGGTATCGGCCAGATCGGTAAATCCTTCCGTAACGAGATCACCCCCGGCAACTTCATTTTCCGTGTGCGTGAATTTGAACAAATGGAACTGGAATTTTTCTGTCAGCCGGGCACCGACCTGGAATGGTTCTCCTACTGGCGTTCCTTCTGCCGGGATTGGTTGCTCTCTCTTGGCATGAATGAGGAACATCTGCGTCTGCGTGACCACGATCCGGAAGAACTGTGTTTCTACTCCAAAGCCACCACCGACTTTGAATTTTTGTTCCCCTTCGGCTGGGGCGA
>CAYLYC010000092.1:0-1548 GCA_964387715.1 uncultured Eubacteriales bacterium
CCATCATCGGTTCTTCCGGCAGCGGAAAAACCACGTTGCTTCGGTGCATCACCCAGTTGGAACAAGCCACCCACGGCAGGATCGTGGTAAACGGGAAACCGGTGTTTGATGCGGATGAAATCGTGGAACTTTCCCGGGAAGAAAAACGGCAACGGCAACTGACCTTCGGCCTGGTGTTCCAATCCTTCAATCTGTTTCCCCAATACAACGTTTTGGATAACGTGACCCTGGCTGTAAAATTACAGGCAAAAAAACAGCCGGATTATAAACAAAACAAGGAAAAGATTCTCAAACAAATCGAAGAAGATGCCATCGCTTTGATCGAAAGCGTAGGACTGGGGGATAAGTTAAGCAATTATCCTTGCGAATTGTCCGGCGGTCAACAACAACGGGTGGCCATTGCCCGTGCCCTGGCGCTGAATCCGGATATTCTTTGTTTTGACGAACCCACCAGCGCCCTTGACCCGGAACTGACCGGAGAAGTGTTGGCGGTTATTAAGGAACTGGCTTCAAGGAATATGACCATGATCATCGTAACCCACGAGATGAACTTCGCCAAAGAAGTGTCGGATCAGGTGATCTTTATGGATGACGGCGTGATTGCGGAAATGGGCGAACCGGACGATCTGTTCAATCACCCCAAGACCCAACGGCTTAACGATTTTTTGGGCAGTTTTGGTCAATAGAATAGAAAAAATCCATGTAGGACGCATACCTACATGGATTTTTTTAATGGAACGTGTATTGTCCGTTATCCGGTGTAAACAGTTGCTCTGCGCCGCAGGTGGTATACACCTGCTTGTCCTTGGTGACCAGA
This sequence comes from uncultured Eubacteriales bacterium, assembly GCA_964387715.1. GTDB lineage: Bacteria > Bacillota > Clostridia > Oscillospirales > Acutalibacteraceae > UMGS1484. The sequence goes on from CAYLYC010000092.1 coordinate 818, forward strand.
ATGGTTTGTAGGTTGTGCTGTTGGGCAAAGCGCCGGGCATCCTCCAACCCCATGATGTACAATGCGGTGGCGTATCCGTCTGCTTCGGCGGCGGAGGAATGAATCACCGTCACGCTGGTCAGGTCGCTTTGGGCAGGGGCGGCGGTGCCAGGGTCAAGAATGTGATGGTACACCACCCCGTCTTGCTCAAAATACCGTTGGCTGTCTCCAGAGGTCACCACTGCCCATTCCCCGGTAAGAGAAAGTGTGCCCAGGGTTTGTGTGGTGTCTGCCGGGTCTTGCACCCCAATGGCAAAAGGGGTGCCGTCCGGCTTGTTGCCAATGGTCAGCACGTTCCCTCCAAGAGATAAAACGCCACCGGTGCATCCCTGTTCCTTCAACAAAGCGGCGGTTTGATCGGCGGCATAGCCCTTGGCGATCCCCCCTAAATCAATGGATACGTTGGCGGGTAGGGTGAGGGTGTTGCCCTGCAGAATGATCTGTTCATATCCGATTTGCCCCAAAAGTTCATTGCGCTCCTCTTGGGTGGGTACGCGGTATTGCTGGTTGATAAAGCCCCACGCCTCCACCGCCGGATGAACGGTGATGTCAAACAGCCCGTCGGTCTGTTGGCTGATGGCAAGAGCGGTGGTGAGCAACGCCTGGGTCTCCTGTGAGAGAAGGGCTTCTTTTTGCTGGTTGACCTTGTATATTTCACTGTCTGCTCTGGTAACCGAAAGCAGGTTTTCCAG
>CAYLYC010000092.1:1558-5554 GCA_964387715.1 uncultured Eubacteriales bacterium
AGTTGCAACAACGCTTCGTCCCGGTCATACAGAGTGATCTGCATCACCGTATTCATGGCGTAAAATTCCGTTTGTATCGGCGTTTGACTGCAGCCGGTGAGCAACAGCAAACCGCAAAGAACCAGTAAGATCCACCGTTTCATAGGCGGCTCTCCTTTACTGCTTTTTTGATGTGAGCAAAGGTTTCTTCCTCGCCCTGCTCTGCCAACATTAGTAGCCAATCCTCCAGTTGACGGGCGGATTGGGGATGAATGACCAGCCGGTGCTTTTCCCGGGTGAAATAGTCCAGGGGATGACGGCTGGTGTAATGTTCTTTGTTGTAGATCTTGGATGCCGCCACCCGATCACAAAACATTTCTGCCAGGAACCGCAAGGGAATGACCACCGGTTCCACCTGTTTGGAACGGGGGTTATAATCGGTCCAATATTCAAAATGATGACGGTTTCGTCCTTTGTGGTGCATCCATGCCTCGGAATACCCCTTTACTTCCCGTTCTTTTTCGTTGGGACTGCGGTAACCCTGGAAATACCGTACCCCGTTGCCAAACTCGGTAGGGGAGAATTTGGAAAGGTCGTGGGTCAAGCCCTGCAGACTGATCCCCGCCTTACAGCAATGGCGTATCACCATGTGTCGGTGGGCGGTGACCACCCGTAAATGTTTAATCCAATTCATCCGGATTCTCCTTTTGGACTGGCTTTTCAAACCAACCGTCGATTTCTCGCCGTTCAATGGCGCCAATGGTTTTGGCGATCAGGGAGGGGTATTTTTGGGACAGGGAAGCAATCAACTTCTTGATTTCTTCCCGGGACGTGGCCTCGTTTACCGGGCAATTGCTTTGGATGACCGGCAGATCCAGTTTGTTGCATACCCGCATAGCGTCCGTTTCTCTGGCGTACAGCATGGGGCGAATCATGGTAATATCTTTACGGGATAAATAGGTCACCGGCTGAAAACAACCAATGCGGCCGCAGGAAAACAGGTTCATATAAAAGGTTTCCACCGCATCGTCCAAATTATGCCCCAATGCAATTTTGTTGCACCCCAGCGCCTTGGCGGTATCATGTAAAATGCCCCGGCGCATTTTGGCGCACATACTGCAAGGATTGGATTCTTTTCGAATCTCAAAAATGATTTCATACAGATCGGTGGGTTGCACGTGAAGGGTCAGCCCCCATGCCTCGCATTGGGCAGAAAGCGCTGAAACGTCGGTGGGCTGTTTTTGAAATTGAGGGTCGGCCATAATGGGGATCAGGGTGTAGGACTTGGGGTAAAACCGCCGCATTTCCTGCAAGCCGGCCAACAGCGCCAGGGAATCCTTTCCCCCGGAAATGCCTACGCCGATCACGTCGCCATCCTCTATCATTTGGTATTTATCCACCGCTGTGCGGATGAGTCCCATGAGTTTTTGCATAGTATGCCTCCCACTGTATGATAATTCATTATACCATTTCCTGCATGGGTGTGCAAGGGGAAACTGTAACGGGTAAAAAAGGCAGAAAAAACGGGGGAAAAACAAACTTATTTTGATTTTTTGTTGCAATTTGCCGTCACAATGTTATACTGAAAAAAACTGACTTTGTCAGGAGGGGCTTGTATGCTGAAGATCAAACCGGAAACCATTGTCAACCATATTTTGTCAAGAGATGAATGCCGTTCTTTGGAACATACGGTGTTTACTGCCGTGCCTCATCCGGCGTACCGGAAAGCCGCCATCCAACAAGCAAAACAAGCGGCAGAAACACCCCTGCCGGTGTTGCCGCTTACCGAATACCTTGCTTTTTCCCGGGAGGGGAATCGCAGTCGGTATGAGGAGGTTTATTTCGCCCGGCGGAATCGGTTGTTGCGGTTGCTGTTGGGGGAATTGGCGGATGGAAAACAAGGGCAGTTTTTGGATGACATCATGGACCTTCTGTGGGCGATTTTAGAGGAAAGCACCTGGGTGATCCCTGCCCACAATCTTTGCTTTGAGACCAATCAATCAGCGCCCCATGAGTTTGGCCTGGTGCGCCACGTGGATCTGTTTTCCGCCACCACCGCCGCCACCATTTCTCTTGCGGTTTGGCATTTGGAGGAACAAATAGAAGAAAAAATGCCTCGTTTTTTTATGGAACGGTTCCATCTGGAAATGAACCGCCGCATTTTTGAACCCTATTGTTCCGATGCCACCGGTACGTTTATGAACTGGAAAGGCATTGACGGCAACTATGTAAACAACTGGAATCCCTGGATCGGGCTTTCCTGTTCAACCGCCGCTTTGTTTGGCGCCAACGACGAAGAACTGCGAAAAAAGGTTTGTCAAAAAGCCCTTTCCTATGTGAACAATTGGTTAAAATTCATTCCCGAAAACGGTGTTTGTTTAGAAGGGCCCAACTACTTCTTCCCGTCAAACGGTTCGTTTTTCGATTTGCTGGAATTGATGCGAAACGCCACCGGCGGCAAAGCGGATTTTAGGGATGACCCTGCCGTTCGCCGCATGATCTGCTCGATTGCTGAATATTATGTGGGTAACGGTCGCTGGGCCTCCATTTATGATTGCGGCAGTGGAAAAGTGAGCATGGACGGTGCGGTTTGGCTCAACCGTGCCGGACGGTCTTTACAGTCGCCGGAGTTGCAACGCATTGCCAGGGAGGGGTGGGAAGCATTGGGGTTGCCCTTTATGGTAACCCACACCGATACCACCCACGTGGCAGCAGGCACCGACAGCCATTTCCCCCTGCGAACCATGTTGACCTGGCAGGAGGGTCCTTTCACTTTTGATGAAACCACCCCCTTTCAGGATGGTTGCCATTACAACCATGCCAATGAGCAGTTTTTCTGCCGCAAAGGGGACTTTTATGTACGGCTGAAAGGGGGGCACAACCATGAACCCCATGGGCATAACGACGTTGGGGAGTTTATGCTGTATTATAAGGGACAACCGGTGTTTATCGATCCCGGTCACGAAACCTACTGTGCCGACACCTTCAACGAAAACCGCTATAACCAATGGTACATCCGTTCCGATTGGCACAATACCCCGGTCATCAACGGTCAGGTGCAGCACGGCGGCCCTCAACTTTTGAATATTCCCCGGGTAAAAACCGCCAAAAACGTGTCTGCCAACGTGGAAGATGGCTGGGCGCAAATGGAATTACAAGCCGCCTATCCGCCGGAATCGGACCTGTTTTATTTGTGGCGAAAACTCCAGGTCAATGAGGGGGATATTACGGTGACCGATACCGTTTCTTTGAACGGTATGGGAACGTATGCCTTCCATTTGGTGAGTTTAGAAAAACCCATCGTAGAAAGCAACCGGCTGATTTATCCCTTGGCTGACAGACAGTTGGTGTGTGAGATCACCCCCGGTATGTCCATCCAGGTGGAAGAACAAGGGTTGACCGATCAATTGATCCGATCTGCCTGGGATCGATCAGTGATCTACCGAACCAAAATTACCTGTGCTATGGAACAGGGTTCTTTTGAACTGAAAATTGTGTTGTAAAAGAATCACCGCCGACGGAATTGCTCCATCGGCGGTTTTGCTGTATTTTATGGTATGATCAACCATGGCACGTCACCATCGTTTTCCACCACATCTTTGGCTTCGGCTTGTAGGTGTTGATTCTCCTGGTACACTTTGTCCTCAAAATCGTCAGAAATACTTTCATCCAAAATGCGTTTTTGTACCGGTTGGGAGTTTTCCAGGGTGATGTATTGATACCGCTCGTATCCGCCTCCTAGGGTAAACATTGAAACCCGAACCCGCCGCAAAGTGGTATATTTCGGTGCTTTTTGCTCCGCTCTCGCTTGAAAGGCACAAAGCATTCCTGCACTCGACCGAAACAAAAATCCCTCAAAATCTCCTCCCTTTGCGGTCGCAGATTTTAGGAAGAGCGGATTTTTGTTCAGCCGCGGCATAAAACGCAGGAAATACTGTATGTATTTCCGAGTATTTTAACAATGGATGAGCGAAAATCCGCCTTCCCAAAACGGGTTCGGGTTTCAATGTTCACCCT
>CAYLYC010000093.1:0-5506 GCA_964387715.1 uncultured Eubacteriales bacterium
TGGGATATTCTTATCTTTAGCAAAGGAAAGCAATCCTTCCAATGCGTTTGGATGAGAAAAGTCAATAATCACATCTGCTTCTTCCTTCACTTGGGAAAACGCAGTATAGACGGGATAGGGCAGGGAGGCATCATCTTGCAAATCGATGCCGGCAACAATGGTTGCCTGATCTTGTTCGCTAACCAATTGGGTTATAACACGGCCCATGTGACCGCAACAACCGGATAAAAGAATTTTTAACATGTTTTACACATCCTGTTTTTTTATACCAGACCGGCTTTTGTCAAAATCTGCCGGAGCTTGTTTCGATTGGTCTCGTTCATCTCTACCAGGGGCATACGGCATGTACCAACGTCCATGCCAAGCATATTCATTGCCTCTTTTACAGGGATCGGATTAACATCCATAAACAAACCGTTCATCACGTCAAGATACCGCTCTTGCCACGATACCGCACCGGGAAAATCACCTCTTGAAAGGTGTTCGCAAAGCATTGCCATCTCCCGTGGGATCAGATTAGAGGCCACAGAAATAACACCTTTTGCGCCCAAAGCATACATGGGTATGGTTTGGTCATCATTGCCGGAATACACGGTCAAAGCGTCTTTGCATAAACGAATGGTTTTGGCAAGGGCGGAGATATCCCCATTGGCTTCCTTGGTGGCAACAATGTTCGGGTGCTTACACAGTTCGTAATAGGTTTCCGCAAGGATATTCATGCCGGTCCGGGAGGGAACGTTGTATAAGATGATCGGCGTATTCACCCGATCAGCCACATAGTTATAATGGGCAATCAAACCTTGTTGAGAGGTTTTGTTGTAGTAAGGTGTCACCATCAAAAGGGCATCCGCTCCCAAAGCTTCCGCTTCATTGGACAGTTCCACCGTATACTGGGTGTCGTTACTGCCGGTTCCTGCAACAACAGGAATACGACCGGCAACGGTTTCAATAATGGTTTGGATAACTTTAACGTGTTCCTTATGCTTCAACGTGCTTTTTTCTCCGGTTGTGCCACAAGCAATAATGGCGGCAACACCACTGTTTACCTGCCATTCGGTTAATCGGCGAAGGGTTTCATAATCCACTTCTCCCGATTTTGTGAACGGGGTAATCAGGGCAGTACCAACACCTTGGAATACAGGGGACATGTTACATCACTCCATGATTGAATTTTAGTCCATATAACCCTTTGCACAAAGCAGTTCAGCCAACAGAACAGCACCGCCGGCAGCGCCACGCAAAGTGTTGTGAGACATACATACAAATTTGTATTGATATTGGGTGTCTTCCCGTAAACGACCAATGGAAATTGCCATGCCGTTTTCCAAATTGCGATGCAGCTTGATTTGGGGCATATTGTCTTCCACAAAATAGTTCAGGAATTGTTTGGGAGCACTGGGCAGTTCCAGTTCCTGAGCCGGTCCTTTAAAGGAATCCCAGATGTTGAGAATTTGTTCTTTGGTGGGTTTGGTCTTGAATTCCACAAACACAGCGGCAGAGTGACCGTCAGATACCGGAACACGAATGCATTGTGCGGTAAATGCAGGGGTGGTGGCGTTAACGATCTTATCGCCTTCGATCTTACCCCAGATCTTCAAGGGTTCTTGTTCGGATTTTTCTTCTTCACCGCCAATGTAGGGTATGACGTTATCCACCATTTCGGGCCAACGTTCAAAGGTCTTACCGGCGCCGGAAATGGCTTGATAGGTGCAAACCAATACCTTTTCAGGTTCAAATTCATTCAAAGGATACAAGGCAGGTACGTAGGATTGCAGGGAGCAGTTGGATTTTACAGCAATGAACCCCCGTTTTGTGCCCAGGCGTTTGCGTTGTGCAGGGATGATGTCAATATGGTCTGCGTTGAGTTCCGGAACCACCATAGGAACATCATCGGTCTTCCGATGGGCGCTGTTGTTAGAAACAACCGGGCATTCTAATTTAGCATATGCTTCTTCCAATGCCATAATGTCTGCTTTGGGCATATTAACAGCACAGAAAATAAAATCCACCTGACCGGCAATTTCTTCTTTTTGTTCTTGGGCATCCAACACCATCATGGATTTAACCGACTCGGGCATTTCGGTAGTCATTGCCCAACGGTCGCCAACTGCTTCTTCGTATGTTTTACCGGCTGACCGACCACTGGCGGCTAAAACGGTAATATCAAACCAAGGGTGATTCTCTAAAAGGGTAATAAACCGTTGACCCACCATGCCGGTAGCGCCTACAATACCAACTTTGAAACGTTTCATAAATAAGTCCTCCTAAAAAACTATTGTAATAATTCATGAATTGTATTATAATATGAAATTATCAATGGTCTTATCATACCATTTTTCAAAATCATTGTCAATAAATTCGAGGGGAAACATGAAGAAATCTGACTTTTTTTATCACCTGCCCAAGGAATTGATTGCTCAACATCCTTGTGAAAAACGGGATAATTCCTCTTTGATGGTTCTGGATCGAGCCACCGGAGAAATTTCTCATAAACATTTTTACGACCTTCCTTCCTACCTGAAGGCGGGTGACTGCCTGATTATCAACGATACCAAGGTTTTACCTGCCAGAATTTACGGCGTGAAGATCCCCACCGGTGCAGTGGTTGAGTTTTTGCTGTTAAAGCAGTTTGAGGACGGTACTTGGGAATGCTTGGCAGGGCCTGGCAAAAAAGCCAAACCGGGGGATCGTTTTTCTTTTGGCGATGGCTTAATGGAATGTACGGTGATGTCTATTGCCGAGGAAGGCAACCGTGTTGTTCGGTTTGAATATGAAGGCAATTTTTATGAATTACTGGATCAGATCGGAACAATGCCTTTACCGCCTTATATTACCGAGCGGCTGGAAGACCAGTCCCGTTATCAAACGGTGTATGCCAGAGAGGTTGGTTCTGCCGCCGCTCCCACAGCCGGTTTGCATTTTACGGATGAAGTGTTTGACCAGTTGGCGCAAAAAGGTGTTCGGGTCGGCAGAGTTACCCTTCACGTGGGTCTGGGTACCTTTCGTCCGGTAAAGGAAGAAAATATCGAAAATCACGTGATGCATTCTGAACATTATGAATTACCGGAGGAAACCGCCCGGTTGATTCGTGAAACCAAAGAAAACGGCGGTCGGGTGATTTGCGTGGGAACCACCAGTTGCCGTACGGTGGAAACGGTTGCTTCCAAAGGGGAGATCAAAGCCGACGAGGGATGGACAAGTATCTTTATTTATCCCGGCTATGAATTTGGTTGCATGGATGGCCTGGTAACCAATTTTCACTTGCCGGAAAGCACGTTGTTAATGCTGATCTCTGCCTTTGCCGGCTATGAAAATGTTATGAACGCATATAAAGAAGCGGTTGAAAAGAAATATCGGTTCTTTAGTTTTGGCGATGCCATGCTGATTCTTTAAGGAGTATGAAATGTATAAACTTTTATCTTCAGAAAATAAAGCCCGTCGGGGTGAATTTATAACCCCTCATGGTACGGTACAAACACCGGCGTTTATGAACGTGGCCACCTGCGGTGCGATTAAAGGTGGATTATCTGCCTTAGATTTAAAAGATATCAAGTGCCAGGTAATGCTTTCCAACACCTATCATTTGCACCTGCGGCCTACGGATCAGGTTGTAAAATCATTGGGCGGTCTGCAAAAAATGACAGGATGGGATGGCCCCATATTAACCGATAGCGGCGGTTTCCAGGTGTTTTCATTGGCAAAACTGCGGAACATCAAAGAAGAGGGCGTTACCTTTGCTTCTCATATTGACGGTCACAAGATTTTTATGGGTCCGGAAGAAAGTATGCAGATTCAATCCAATCTCGGTTCTACCATTGCCATGGCGTTTGATGAATGTGTGGAAAATCCTGCCACCTATGAATACGCAAAGCAATCGGCAGAGCGCACCGTTCGTTGGTTGGAACGTTGTAAGGCAGAAATGAACCGGCTTAACAGTCTGCCGGATACCATCAATAAACAACAGATGTTATTTGGCATCAATCAAGGATGTACCTTTGAGGATATCCGTGTGGAACAAATGAAACAAATTGCGGCCCTTGATTTGGATGGGTATGCCATAGGCGGTCTGGCAGTTGGGGAAACGGCTGAGGAGATGTACCGTATCATCGAAGCGGTTGAACCCTATATGCCTGCCCATAAGATCCGCTATTTGATGGGGGTGGGAACACCGGTCAACATCATTGAAGCAGTCAGCCGCGGTGTGGATTTGTTTGATTGCGTCATGCCAAGCCGAAATGCCCGTCACGGTCATTTGTTCACCTCAAAAGGCATCGTGAATATTCACAACGCCAAGTACGTCTCGGATGATACACCCCTGGACGAGGATTGCGATTGCCCGGTATGCCGCAATTTCTCAAAAGCGTATTTACGTCACCTGGTTGCCGCCGGTGAAATGCTCGGTATGCGGCTTGGCGTAATACACAATTTATATTTCTATAATAAACTAATGGAAACCATCCGTGAACAACTGGATCATGGAACGTTTGCCCAGTGGAAGGAACGGGTTGTTCCCATTTTAGGAAAAAGGATTTAATTTTTAAGTTTTTAGTAAATAAACCTTGCATTTCTTACCAATAACAAGTATAATATATTGGAATTAATTTGAAAGAGGTATTGAACATTATGTTTTCTATGTTAGCTGCTACTCAAACAACCGAAGCCTCCACAGGTGGTCTTTTGGTTTCTTTGTTGCCCATCGTTTTGATGATCGTTGTTTTTTACTTTTTGATCATCCGTCCTCAAAAAAAGCAACGGAAAAAAGAAGAAGATATGCGCAATAACGTACAAGTGGGTGATGAGATCATCACCATTGCCGGTTTGTATGGCCGCGTGGTTGCTTTGAAGGAAGATTCCTTCATTGTGGAATCCGGTCCCGACCGTGCTAAACAACGGGTTGCTCGTTGGGCGATTCAACAAAACCTGACCGTTCACGAAGACCAATAATCCAGGAATACTCATTCATCCCTTTGAATATGCTTTCAGTGTAAAGTATATTGAAAGGGATGTTTTTTATGAAACAAAACCAACATCAATGGACCCCCTTGATCTGGGGCGGTGTGGTTTCGGTTATTATGGCGTTTGTATTACTTAGTTTGTGTGCGTTGTTGATGACGGTTAAAGATATGAGTGAAAGCGTAACCAACGTTTTATCCATGGTTGTATTGGCGGTTGCTTCATTTGCCGGCGGTTTTGTGGGAACAAGGATGGCAGGGAAGGGGGGAATGAAAAACGGTTGTATCATTGGCGGGATACTTGTATTGATCCTGGTTTTGCTTAACATCATCATAAATGGATTGCATTTTGATTCCGCCTGGTTATTGAAGGCGGCTGTTGGATGCGGATGCGGAATGGTTGGCGGCATCGTTGGCGTCAACTCCACAGGAAAACACAAGATGAAACTTTAAACTACTAACAATTGTGGTTTGCTGAGCCCAAAAGCGTCATATTATGTGGTTAACTTAAAGTTGTTAACATAATATTTTTGAAGTTAACATAAAATTGTATA
>CAYLYC010000094.1:0-5482 GCA_964387715.1 uncultured Eubacteriales bacterium
GTACTCGTCAATTGTCAGTTGGGATTTGCCTTTTACTACCAGCATGTAGTTAAGAAAGTCCCGTATGATTGGCGCTGTTGAACGGATCTCCTGTGTGTATTTACCCAAAATTAACTCATCCTCTCCCCTTAATTGCGGAAAATATTGATTTTCTACAATTATATCACAATTTTTCTGGGTTGTCAATATTTAGCAAACAATCTTTATTCTTGTGTGTTCCCTATGATTATCTATGATTGTGAGTAGTGGTTCTTACCTAAAACGAGTCAAAACAGCAATATTACATCTGTACGTCTTCTTAAGCAAATGATTTACAGATGACATCAATTAACAAATCTTTAATTCACCTATAATTGATTCTCCGATTAAAATTCTTTCAAATTTTACGTGACTCCATCCTCTCAGTTTTTTCCCAACGACCTTTGCACTACTGAAAACATTCTGATTGGATGAAACGATTGACAAATTCATGTAAACCGTGTAATGGATCGTTCATTTTCAGGAAGACCAAAAAATCATTTTGGCGCCAGTCATTCAATCAATTCAATGGTAAAAAAAGAAATACCATCTATCAGTCCTCTTTTGAGAAACAATAGATGGTATTTTTGTGTTAAAAGTTTTCCGCAATTCGTTCGAATGCCTCCCGGACAGTACGAACACCGATCGTTTCAATTCCACTATCCTGCTGTTGCAGGGCTTTCAGATTATTGTAAGGTACGATACACCGTTTGAATCCCAGACGTGCCGCTTCTGCAACCCGTGCCTTTACGCTGTTAACAGCACGGATCTCCCCGGCTAAACCGATTTCACCAAAGGCGATCACATCCTCCGGAACAACCAGATCCTTTAAGCTGGAGACCAGCGCCATAGCAACCGTTAGATCTGCTGCCGGCTCGTCTAAACGTAATCCGCCGATGACGTTGACATAAACGTCTAAATTGGAAAAGAAATACCCGGCACGTTTTTCCAACACCGCTAAAATCAAATTCATACGGTTGTAATCAAAGCCGGTACACATACGACGAGGGTTGCCGAAGGGCGTTGTGGAAACCAATCCTTGTACTTCGGCTAAAATCGGCCGTGAGCCCTCCATAACACAAGCCACACACGTACCTGCAACATTTTTCGGGCGGCCGGAAAGCATCATTAAGGAGGGGTTTTCAACCTCATACAGTCCCCTGTCCCCCATTTCGAACACACCAATCTCATTGGTAGAACCAAATCGGTTTTTCACAGCACGTAAAATACGGTAGGACATATTTCGTTCGCCTTCAAAATACAAAACCGCATCCACTATGTGTTCCAATACCTTCGGTCCGGCAATCGCACCGTCTTTATTCACGTGCCCAACGATAAAAAACGGAATCTCCATAGATTTCGCTGTCCGTAAAAAGGCGTTGGTACACTCTCGGATCTGCGTGACACTACCGGGAGATGAGGTAATGGGCTCTAAATTCATGGTCTGGATGGAATCAACGATCACAAGATCCGGAGAAAGGGTACCAACGTAGGCAATAATGCTTTCCACATCCGTATCGCACATGATGTACAACTGTTCACTATCTACGCCCAAACGATTGGCTCGAAGTTTAATTTGACGGCTGGATTCTTCCCCGGAAACATACAAGATCTTCAAATGGGAAAGTTGCTGACAGACTTGAAGCATAATGGTGGATTTACCAATACCCGGATCACCCGAGACAAGCATAACAGCCCCTTTTACAATACCGCCGCCCAACACCCGGTCCAATTCATGTAAACCGGTTTTATAACGAAATTCAGCGGTGGTGTCGATTGCACCAATCGGCATGACAGAAGCCCCTGAAAGATTGACTTTACGAACAGCGCTATCCATATTCTTATTACTTTTGGAGACAACGGTCTGGACTTGCTCCTCCATGGTGTTCCACGCATCACATTCCGGGCATTTCCCACACCATTTTGGCGTTTGATACCCACATTCATTACAAACATATACAACCTTTGTTTTTGGCGGCATGGATAGCCCTCCTCTTCCCTATTTATTCGTATGAATACAGTCCACAGGCAATGGCAAATGCCATTTCGCTTTGGTAATTCTCATCTTTAAGCAACGACAATTCTTTGAGATTTGACATGAAACCACACTCCACCATCACAGCAGGGATTTCACAGTGGTGCAGTAGGTAGATTTCCGAACCGCAAGTTTTAACGGTTCGCGTATTATCGGGCTGTAACCGTTCTATAACCGAACGCTGGATGCACATAGCAAGTTGCTGATTGGCGGGATGGTCAACATCGTAAAACACTTGTGTACCGCTATACTGGGTGGCGTGATAATAATTTTGATGAATGCTAAGCAAAATACTGTTTTCATATTGCTCGGTCAACGCCAGACGCTTACGAATATCGTCCCGTTTTCGTTCTCTGAGTGTGGGCAGTGTAGGGTCACAGATCATATTCTCATCCTGGCGGGTCATAACGGTGTTATACCCCATAAGAACCAACATGGGTTTCAGTTTCTTTGCGATAGACAAATTGATATCCTTTTCCAACGTGCCGTCTGCGCCTGATGTTCCGCCATCTTCCCCTCCATGTCCAGGGTCAACAATCACTGTGATGGTGTTATTATCAACAGCAGTACGATTGACCGAATAAACCTGTGATTCTTCCATGATATAAACGGAAGCAAACACCAGCAAAAGCGATAACACACCGGCGACAACGCCCGAACCCTTCATAAACATTCCTCCCAGGAAAATATATGAAGGTTGATATAAGTATATTATAGCGTTTTTTGGAGAATTTGCAACCGGAATTTATATTTTGTTTGCACATAAAAAAGGTGGGAGTCAAATTCGACTCCCACCGATAAGATAAATTAGCCAACAAAATTCATAATGATGTTTTTGCGTTTTACAGATGTAAGTTTTTCTTCAATATATGCTTCCGGGTAACTGTAAACACCTTTTACAATATCCTGGTTTGGTGTTGTTGCTTCATCATCGGGAATGTTGGTAGCCCATTCGATTCCTTCTTCAGTGGACAACATTTCTTGGAATTTTTGGTTCAAGAACTGCAATTCTTTATATTGTGTTGTGGTACAATACAAATCACAGGCATAGTCCATCCACATAAGTCCAGGAACGCCACCCGCTTCGTAAATCGCTTTACACCATGTAAACAAGGAAGCGTTTCTGCCGATGGCACATGCTCGTTGGTAACTTTCGGTGTTAAGCGTATCAGCATAATCAAAACTACCGACGTAATCGTTTACTACGATATCGGTCAAATGATTAAACGCAGGAGTTTTAGCGGTTACAAAGCCGCCTTTTGCTGCCTGGCGGGTCAATTCGTATACTTCAGAATCAGTTAACGGCAGGAAATTATAGCTGCTGTCGCCATAAATAATTCCGGAAGCCGCTAAAATCTCGGGCACCGAAGCCGATTGACGTTGTTCATAATAGATTTGACGATAATGAGCATTAGTCGTAGTTTCGGAAATACCGGGAGCCAGGAAAATACCGTTTTCAGAACGAAGATAGATCATCGCATTTTCAACGTCCATATAGTTCAGCATTTCCTTGTAATAATTGGTGCGCTCAACCGTACGGAACAGATCCAGTTCCACCGTTGCCGCATTCCATTCCGATCCGTAAACCTCACCGACAAGCATCGACGCCACACCGTCGCTCATTGTATCGGCTGATACAGAGATCTCTTTGAAATCCCCATAGGATGTACCGTACTTTTGATTCAAAGCACGAATATCATCATTATAAGCACTCTTTAACCATTTGTAGAGACTGCGATCGGCATAGGAATTGTCGATGCCGTACCGGTTTTTAAGGTTGTATGTCAACCAACCAAAATTCTCTTCGATGGAGATGGGAATTACCTTTGATACAGGATCATAATGATACATATCGCCATAACGGATGTAATTCCAACGTGCTAAAAGACCGTTTGCAGAGTCAACACCGATTTGGTTTGTAATATCACGATTAGAACCCAAAGTGGCATTGCTTACCGAGGCAAGTACACGGGATTTCGCTAACGAATTACGGTAGTAATAGAGTGCGTGGCCTTCCAGGGTAAAGCCCATTTCTCTGGCACAATCCAGCATATAATACGTCATATCATATAAACCGGTGTAATCGCCAGTATAAGCATGGGTTGTTGTTATGGTGTTAACCCCCGCCTCTTGCATATTGCGCAATTCGTTGAGAATATGCTCGTCACAGTAAGGCCCACGGTCGATATTACCACGCATATCTACCATGTTTTGCGTCATAACCATCGGTTCTCTTGTACCGTCTTCGTTAATGACATAGTTTTGGTTATAGGGATTCAAGGTGATGGAAATTGAGTCGCTTTCAATATCAAGGGGCAAACGAACACACTTGATTTCGTTGGTATCGCCATGGATGATCTTCAAAACGATTTGTTCGGTCCACGGGGCTGCCTGGACATACAACGTTCCGGTCCGGGCATTGTTGCGAGTAGTACCTACGGTTTGCAATGATGTGTATGACGATAAAAATTCCTCAAAATTACCCAACCATTTGTTTCGGGCAATGTAGCCGTTGGAACTGTTTTTAACAGAATTGGGTGTGGTCATTTCGCCCTCTGCAGTGACCTTAAAATCAAAGGTTGCTGTTGTAACCTTTTTACCGGCCACCTGCATGGTTGAAAAATCGAAACTATCCTGTTCGTTACGAAGCCAACCGTTGATAACAATACGGTAATCCCCTGCAGACAAACCGGATTTTATGTTGTCGGGGCAGAAGGTTGCCCAAAATTCACCTTCTTCTCCCGGATACACATAATCCAGGAAAGGATAGTAATTGTTAGGCGTACCGGATTGCAATACCCAGTTATTACCGGATTTTTTATAAAGCAAGGGTTCAAAACGGAATGTGCTGTTCCCTTCCCCATCCAAAATGGTATCACCGGTATTCTTGAATTTAAATTTGAACCATGTATAATATGCATCTGCTTTGATCGTGCCGGATTTTGTCAAATCGGTCGTATCATAAGCCGGGTATTTTGTACCCTGAATATCCATGGTTGTATCATAACTGAGCAACGGAGTACCGGCAGTTTTGTTGCCGTTTACATACCCTTCATAGGAAATATCCACAGAAACGTTGCCGGGCAAATTACAATCAAAGTAATTCGTACTACCGGATTCATAACGGTCAGCTTCTTCAAAGGCAGTTGCTTCAATATGAATCGGCGTTTGTGTTGTTGTGGAATATACCGAGTATGTGATAGGAATGGCATCGTACGCAGTTGCGGCGGTAGGAATGGAGTATTGTACCGTTGTGTCACCCAATACCACAGTACCGGAAAGTTTGCGTGAAGCGTTATATTTGGTCAATTCACCCATACGTGCCGCTTCGTTGGAAATGGGAGTATAGGATAAATTCCCGTCTTCTGTGGTACCGTAACCTTCCACATCGGCCTTTTCGGGATCGCCGCCTAATGCTTCGATGATCGC
>CAYLYC010000095.1:0-5442 GCA_964387715.1 uncultured Eubacteriales bacterium
TCACCCCTTATAGGGGTGGTGCAAACCACCGGTTGAACCGGTGGTTTTGATTTGTGGAACGTATTTCTTCAATTCCGGTTACGGTTAAACGATCACCATCGACCGTGAACGTAATATTTTGATTGCCAAAAAACACCCCATATTCCCGGGTCGGGTCGTCGATATATGCCGGGCGAGGATCTTGCTCCAGGGTTTTTAGCAAAGCCACTTGTTTTTCCTTGGGGATCTGTTCCAGCAGTGCCGGATTACAGGTTACTTGTAAATAATGGAGCTTGGTCTCCTTGGTGTAACCCTCCGTGGCATCAGCATGACAATCCGTCAGGGGAATATAGGGCTTGATATCGTAAATGGGCGTACCGTCCATAAGATCTGCGCCGGATACGTAAAGAACCGGCCCATCGCTTTCAAAGGCAATCTGTTTTAGCCCAACACAAGATAGTCCGATCGGATTGGGACGGAAGGGAGAACGGGTGGCAAATACCCCCATGCGTGTGTTGCCGCCAAGCCGGGGCGGACGCACGGTGGGTGACCAGGTATCCCGTTTGTTTTCTGAAAATTCCCAGATCAGCCAGATATGAGAAAACTGTTCCAACCCCCGGAACGCCTGAGGGTCCCGATAGTCCTTTTCAAAAACGATCTTCCCCACCAACTCATCGATCAGGCCGCTTTGACGGGGAATCCCGAATTTGTCGGGAAAATCGGTGCAAATGTGCGCTATGGGTTTCATTGGATCACCCTTTTCTAAATAAAATAAGGGGACTGATACCAGCCCCCAAAAACAACGTAACTGAATCTGTAAGCCGAGTTCTGTTAAAAACAATCATCTATCTCGACGCCGGATTGCTCCGGACGCTCTAGCCATCCTTCGAAACACACCGGGCCGGTGTATGGTTTCAGTCGATGTTGCTCCGGATAGGGTTTACATGGCCGTGAAGTCTCCTCCACGCCGGTGAGCTCTTACCTCGCCTTTCCACCCTTGCCAAGCGGTTAAGCTTGGCGGTATCTCTCTGTTGCACTTTCCCTAAGGTCGCCCTCGGCGGCTGTTAGCCGTTATCCTGCCCTGCGGAGCTCGGACTTTCCTCACAGGTTGCCCTGCGCGATTGTTCAATTCAGTTACTTCCTTATTTTATTCGTATTCACCCCATTTGTCAAGTATTTTCCCGGACAGGACGGCATAAGTATGGTTGAGGTGAGAAAATGAATCGGGAGCAATTTGAAAAAGAATGGGAGGCGGCAGGCAGAGCCATGAATGGTCCTGCGGTGTCAGAACCGGAACCTGCTTTGGAATCGGAACCTAAACCCCAAAAAGAGACCGACCCCCTTGTGGGATTGTGGAAGCAGCAAACCGTGATTTGTTTGCTTCTTTTGGTAGCTGCAGTTGCCATACGGTATGTGAACGCAGACGTGTACCAATATGTAAGAAGCGGATATATAAACCGGTTTTGTGACGTTACCTCTCCGTCACAGGTGGTGGACGAAGAACCCTCCACTGTAACACCGGATGAAGTTCCGGCTATGGCAACCGTTACCGCTACCGATGGGGTAGGGGCCGATCTGGGGGATTCGGTGGATGATTCCCTGGCGGTGACCCAATCCCATTTGTTGCTCACCGGAACAACCGTTCAAAATAAGTTGGTGGTACCGGTAAACGGAACGGTAACATCGCCTTTTGGTTACCGGATCCATCCAATCTATGGAACCCGGCTTTTCCACAACGGGGTGGATATTGGCGCAGACCAGGGAACGCCGGTGGTGGCCGCCATGTCCGGTTGGGTGGAAAAAGCGGAATACAGCGATTCGTACGGATACTATGTGATACTCAATCACGGTAACGACTTTTGCACCGTTTATGCCCATTGCAGTGCGTTGCAGGTAACACAAGGGGCATGGGTGGAGCAAGGGGATGAGATTGCGCTGGTGGGCAGTACCGGGGTGGCAACCGGACCCCATTTACATTTTGAGGTGCGCCGGGGAGAATATAAAATCGACCCCAGCTTTCTGGTGGCGCTTACATGACGGTTCGTCTGTTTGGGTGCATCCTTTATATCAGCCCGGTGTTTATGGGGATGGTGACCATTCTTATGATGGTGGATACCACCGGCATGATGGGCATTATGCTTACGGCGATGCTGTTGCACGAAATAGGACACCTGCTGTTTATGGCGGTGTTCCATTGTCTTCCTACCGCCATTTGGTTGCTCCCTTTTGAGATCAATATGGTGAATAGCCGACCTCCTGCAAAAATCCATCAGCGCTTGTTGATTTCTTTGGGAGGAATTGCCGTAAACCTACTGGCGTACTTTTTGTTTCCCTCACCGTTTGGGATCATGAACGGTGCTCTTGCGGTGTTTCAACTACTGCCTCTTTATTCTATGGACGGCTATCAACTCCTGGAACTTTGCTTATCCCGTTTTTCCTTTGGATCGGCGGCTACCAAATGCGTGTCGGTCATAACCGCCGGTGTTGCCCTTGCGTTTGGTGTGGGGTTGCTTGTGACTTCTCAAAATCCCATGCTATTGTTGTTTGCGGTGTATATGATTGTGCTTGGTATGAAAGAAAACCGTTGAAAAAAACAAAGAAATGGTGTATCATAGAAAGAAAAACCATAGGAATGATAGACCATGAATCAAATGATGTTTGAATCCATATTAAATAAAGTGCAAAAGCCCGGACGGTACACAGGGGGCGAAATGAACAGCGTTGTTAAGAACAAGAAGGACGTGGATATTCGTTTTGCTTTTTGTTTTCCGGATGTTTATGAGATTGGTATGTCCCACTTGGGCATCAAGATCTTATATTCGGTGTTGAATGCCATGGACGGGGTTTGGTGTGAACGGGTGTTTGCCCCCTGGGATGATATGGAAGCCCAGATGCGGCAACATCAACTGCCTCTTTACGGGTTGGAAAGCAAAGATCCGTTGTGTCAATTCGATTTTATCGGATTTACCCTGCAATATGAATTGTCCTATACCAACGTACTGAATATGTTGGATCTGGGTGGTGTTCCGGTACTTGCCAAAGACCGGGGAGAAGACCATCCCCTCGTGGTGGTGGGCGGTCCTTGTTCCTATAACAGCGAACCTTTGGCGGATTTTGTGGATATCGTTTCCTTGGGTGAGGGAGAGGAATCCTTGCCGGAATTGATGGAAGCGTACCGAGCCGCCAAACGTGAAGGGCTGTCCCGTAAGGCATTTTTGCGCCGTGTGGCAGAAATGCCCGGTTTTTATGTCCCTTGCTTTTATGAAGTGACCTACCGGGAGGACGACCGCACCATTAAGGCGATCACCCCGTTGGGCGGCGTTCCTGCCAAGGTGACCAAACGTATCGTTGAGGATATGGATCAGGCCTATTATCCCCAGTCCTTTGTAACACCCTACATCGAGGTGGTGCACGACCGTGCGGTGCAGGAGATCTTCCGGGGTTGCATCCGGGGATGTCGGTTTTGTCAGGCAGGGTATATCTATCGCCCGGTACGGGAAAAATCCCCCCATCTTGTGAATCGTCAAGCCAAAAGTTTGTGCGAAACCGGTGGGTATGAGGAACTGTCTTTGTCATCATTGAGCACCAGCGATTACCGTCGGTTAAACGAATTGCTCACCTTGATGCTTGACTGGACCGAACCGGAAAAAATCAATATTTCCTTGCCTTCCTTGCGTATTGATAACTTCCCCAAAGAATTGATGGAACGGATTCAAAGTGTGCGGAAAAGCGGTCTCACCTTTGCACCGGAGGCAGGTACACAGCGTTTGCGGGACGTGATCAATAAAAACATTACCGAAGAGGAAGTTTTGCGTACAGCCAAAACCGCATTTTCAGGGGGTAATACCTCGGTTAAACTGTATTTTATGATGGGGCTTCCCACCGAAACCCTGGACGATATTGAAGGTATTGCCGCCCTTTCCCAAAAAGTGGTGGATACCTTTTATGAAAATCCGGACAAGCCCAAGGGTAAAGGGGTAACGGTGTCCACCAGCGTGTCCGGTTTTGTGCCCAAACCCTTTACGCCCTTCCAATGGGAAAGTCAGGATACCATTGAGCAATTAAAGGAAAAACAAATGCACCTGGCTCATACGGTTCGCAGTAAAAAGATCAGTTTAAGTTGGCACGATGCCCAAACCAGCACCCTGGAAGGGGTGTTTGCCCGGGGCGACCGGCGGCTTGGCGGGGTGATTTATGAAGCGTGGAAACAAGGGTGTAAGTTTGACAGTTGGAGTGAATTTTTCTCCTTCGAAACATGGCAAAACGCTTTTGAAACCTGCGGCATCGACCCCAATTTTTACAACACCAGAAAACGGGAATTTACCGAAATATTACCTTGGTCTCATATTGATATCGGGGTTACAGAAGAGTTCCTGAAACGGGAAAATATCAAGGCGCATCAAGGGGAAACCACCCCTCATTGCCGCCAAAAATGCACCGGATGCGGTGCGAACAGACTATGCGAAAAGGGGTGTGAGTAATGGATTTTATTGATGTACGGGTCTGGTTCACCAAAAAAGGGGATATTAAATTTATCTCCCATCTGGATTTGAATCGCTTTATGCAACGTGCGCTGAAACGAGCAAAACTTCCCCTTTGGCATACCGAAGGGTTTAATCCCCATCCTTACGTTACCTTTGCTCTGCCTTTGTCCTTGGGTCAGGAAAGTGAATGTGAAATGGTTGATTTCCGTTTGATCCGCCCCATGCCCTTTGAAGAGATCAAAGAGGCGTTGCAATCGGTGTTCCCCCAGGGGATGCAGGTGCTTAACGTTGCCTCGCCTGTTAAAAAAGCAAAGGAGATCGCATGGGCCCAGTATTTGCTTCGTTTTCCGGAATTTTCCCTTAATAAGGATCAACTGGCGGACGTTTTTTGCCGGGACTCCATTTTGGTTACCAAACGAACCAAAAAAGGGGGAGAGGCCACCGTGGATCTGGCCCCGCACCTGAAGGACGTTTCCATTCGTGTGGATGGCGGCTATGTGTGTGCGGAGTTGAAAATGCCTGCCGGAAGCACCTTGAATCTCAACCCCTCCTTGTTGGTGGGTGCTGTTCAAAAAGAGTACGGGTTGGAAGAATTGCCCTGTCATATCCTTCGGACTGCAGTTTATACCGAAAAAATGGAATCCTTTTCCTAAAAAACGCCTTGCATTTGCGGAAGCGGTGTGGTAAAATGTTATCGTCGCTTCCGCAAGCAGAGTCGGGTACCGCAAGAGTCACGCGGGGCGCGGCTGTCAAAATATAAAACTGAATATGCGGGTGTGGCGGAATTGGCAGCAACATACCCGAGAGCCGCCGGTGGCGGATGCAACGAGGGTTTGTTGGCGCAGCGGTCGACGATTGGCCAGGAGGTATATCCTCCGCAGACAGAGTCGGGTACCGCAAGAGTCACGCGGGGCGCGGCTGCCAAAAAAATAAAACTAAATATGCGGGTGTGGCGGAATTGGCAGACGCGCCAGACTTA
>CAYLYC010000096.1:0-5398 GCA_964387715.1 uncultured Eubacteriales bacterium
CCGGGCAAAATAGATGTATTCAAAAATGCACAAGGAGCGTTTGGCGGTATTGCAATGCGTGGTAATGGATTTAATACCGTTTTGACGGCTGAACACCAAAACCTCACCCGGTTCGATTTCCCGGATCAAGGTGGCACCGGCAGCATCCAGAGCGCAACTCTCGGAAGCCACAACGTAATCGCCGTTGGAAGTCACACCGTAACAAAGGGGATGCAATCCGTTAGGGTCACGAGCGGCAATCAGTTTGGTGGGCGACATGACCACCAGGCAATAGGCGCCTTTCAATCGTTTCATTGCGCCTTCTACTGCATTTTCAATAGAAGGAGCGGTCAACCGCTCTTTGGTAATGATATAAGAGATTACCTCAACATCGCTGTTCATGTGGAAAATAGAACCTTCCAGTTCCAATTGAGAACGAAGTTCATAGGAATTGACCAGGCAACCGTTATAAGCCACAGCCATTCTGCCTTTGATGTGGTTAACCAGCATAGGTTGGGCATTGATACGGCCTTTGGTACCGGTAGTACCGTACCGCACATGACCCAGCGCCATATCACCTTGACCCAATTTTTGAATCACGTCTTTGGTAAAAACATCGTTCACAAGTCCTTCATCACGGTAGTCGTGCAAAACACCATCGTCATTCACTACGATGCCGCAACTTTCCTGACCCCGATGTTGAAGGGCAAATAAGCCGTAATAGGTGGTGGAGGCAACGTCCCGTGGTTGGGAGGCAAACACACCAAACACGCCGCATTCTTCATGAAGATTACTCATGAGAAGCGCCTCCCATTACACGGCTCATCATTTCGTTATAAGCATCTTCCACGCCGCCCAGGTCTCTGCGGAAACGGTCTTTATCCAGTTTTTCGCCGGTGGTAGCATCCCAGAAACGGCAGGTGTCGGGAGAAATTTCGTCTGCCAACACAATGGTACCGTCAGCCAGACGGCCAAATTCCAATTTAAAGTCAACCAATTTTACGTTCAAAGAAAGGAAATATTCCTTAAGTACACGGTTGACGGTAAATGCCATGGTCTTGATGGTGTTGATCTCGTCTTCGGTAGCCAATTCCAAAGCCAGGGCATGATAATCGTTGATCAAGGGATCGTGCAGATCATCGTTTTTGTAAGAAAATTCGATGGTGGGGGCTTTAAATTCAATGCCTTCCTCCACGCCGTAGCGTTTTGCAAACGAACCGGCGGAAATGTTGCGGATGATCACTTCCAGCGGAACGATGGAAACCTTTTTCACAACGGTTTCACGATCGGACAGTTCTTCCACAAAATGGGTAGGAACACCTTGTTTTTCCAACAGTTGCATCAGATAGTTGGACATCCGATTGTTGATAGCGCCTTTGCCCATGATGGTGCCTTTTTTGGTGCCGTCAAATGCGGTGGCATCGTCCTTATAAGAAACGATAACCAGATCATCGTCATTTGTGGCAAATACTTTCTTGGCTTTTCCTTCGTACAACTGAGTGCATTTTTCCATGATAAATTCCTCCCAAAAATTATGCGTTAAATTGTTGTTCAATGGTTTGATTTTTTTCTAAAACTTTGGCTTTATCATCCGCCCGTTTGGCATCCAATTTTTGTGCCAGGGTCTCGTCGGTGATCGCCAACATTTCAATACATAACAAAGCGGCGTTTGCTGCGCCGTTTACCGCCACGGTTGCTACCGGAATGCCGGTGGGCATTTGAACGGTAGACAAGAGAGCATCCATGCCACCCAGTCCACCGGATGCAACCGGGATCCCGATCACCGGAAGGGTGGTATTGGCGGCAATGGCGCCGGCTAAATGGGCTGCCATACCGGCTGCGGCAATAATAGCGCCAAACCCTGCTGCTCTTGCATTTTCGCTGAAGGTTTTCGCTTCTTCGGGGGTGCGGTGAGCAGAAAACACGTGAACTTCGAAGGGAACGTCGAACTGCCGGAACACGCCCACGGCTTTTTCTACAACAGGCAGATCGCTGTCGCTTCCCATAATAATCGCAATTTTTTTCATTTGGTACCTCCTGAAAATAAAAAAGGGCACACTTACACAACAATAAGGTAAGCGTGCCCAGACGGTCGGCAAAAAGTACGTTTTCTCTTTCCCGGTGGTGCTCCACCATTATCCGTCAGTAGGAGAAAACGGGTGATTTTGAAGGAGGAAAAAACTCCCTCGCCGTATAAGCACATTCGACAAAATCAACGCATGAACAGTATATCATATACGCCGTGGAATTGTCAAGCAAACCGCCTCAACAATTTTCCACAAATGATAGTTATTGCACGGTGGATTTTTTGTCTTTTCTACCATATATGGTAAATAGCACAACCTTGCAAGGCGGTCTGCTTTGCAAGGTTGAGAGATGTTGATTATTTTGCTTTTGTGTCACAATACATGCACCGATATACCCGGTTTTCCTTATCGGTCAACCGGAAAACATGGGGCAATTCTTGTTCGGTGGTGGTGATACACCGGGGGTTCTTGCATTTGATAACGTTCGCCAATTTTTCCGGCAGGTCTGCGTTCCGCTTTTCCACCAGTTTTTCATCCCGGATGATATCAATGGTAACACCCGGGTCTACATACCCCAGGATATCCATATCCAGATCAATATCGGCGTCGATTTTTATGATATCCTTCTTCCCCATTTTTCGGGAATGAACGTTTTTGATGATCGCAACCGAGCAATCCAGCGCATCCAGATTCAGCAGTTGATAGATCTCCATGCCTTTGCCGGCGGTGATGTGGTCAATTACAATACCGTTTTGAATGGAATCGATTTTCATACTTCTACCTCCAGCAATTTAAGAATTAAAGCCATGCGCATGATCTTGCCGTTGAACACCTGTTTGAAGTAACAGGCACGGGGGTCGTTGTCGATGGCAACCGAAATTTCGTTCACACGGGGCAAGGGATGAAGCACACTGCAGGTATCCTTTGCCAACTTCATTTTTTCAGGGGTTAAAATGTAACTGTCCTTCAAGCGAACATAATCTTCTTCGTTAAAGAACCGTTCCCGTTGTACCCGTGTCATATACAAAATATCAAGATCGGGCAATACGGCTTCAAAATCCGTGGTTTGAACATATTCCAAATTGTTCTTTTGGATGATATCTTTTTTGATATAACTGGGCAATTTCAGTTCATCAGGAGAGATAAGAACAAATTTGATGCCGGTGTAGCGAGACAGAGCAGTAATCAACGAATGAACCGTTCTGCCGAATTTTAAGTCGCCGCAAAAACCGACGGTCAGATCGTTCAGCCGACCTTTTTCCCGGTAAATGGTGAGCAAGTCAGCCAAGGTTTGGGTGGGGTGGTTGTGACCGCCGTCACCCGCATTGATCACCGGTACCGATGCATTGATCGATGCCACATAAGGTGCACCCTCTTTCGGATGGCGCATGGCGATGATATCTGCATAGCAGGATACGGTTTTGGCGGTATCTGCCACACTTTCCCCTTTTGTGGCAGAACTGGAACCGGCAGAAGCCATGCTGATGACGTGACCGCCCAATTCGTACATTGCCGCTTCAAAGCTCAAACGGGTACGGGTGGAGGGTTCAAAAAACAGAGTGGCCAGTTTTTTCCGGTCACAGGCATGGGCGTATCGATCGGGATTGGCGATAATATCCTCTGCCGTTTTCAGCAATTCATCAATTTCCTCAATGGACAGTTCAGCAATATCAATTAAACTTCTCATTGGTTGCCTCCGATCCAGCTTTCATCGGACGGATTATCCCGGAAAGCCAATAAACGAGCCACATCCGAGGGTTCAATATAGTTCTCCTCAGCCGCCACTTTGGCAATGCAGTCAAAGTTGGTCAAGCTAACGTTTTTCACGCCGGCTGCTGCCAGGCGGTCTTTCCCTTTTTGCATACCGTAGGTAAAGATGGAAACGATACCAAGCACTTGGGCACCTGCTTCTTTCAAAGCATCCACCGCATCCAAAACGCTGCCGCCGGTAGAGATCAGATCTTCTACCACAACAACCTTTTGACCGGCTTCCAATTTACCTTCGATGCGATTTTGACGGCCATGATCCTTTGCACTGCCCCGTACATAGCCCATAGGAAGTCCCAGGAAATGAGCGGCAATGGCTGCGTGAGCAATACCGGCAGTGGCGGTACCCATAAGCACTTCTACGTCGGGATAGTTTTCCTTGATCAGTTCAGCCAAGCCCTCTTCCACATGACCCCGCACTTCCGGTGCAGTTAAGATCAGGCGGTTGTCGCAGTACACCGGGCTTTTAATGCCGGAAGCCCAAGTAAAGGGATCGTTGGGGCGGAAGAATACTGCACTGATGGACAGTAGATCCTTTGCAATTTGTTGTTCTCTCATGACGATACTTCCTTTCTATTAATCCACAAATTCTTTTACACAACGTTCATAAGCAGCCAAAGGATCTTCGGCAGCAGTAATGGGACGGCCCACAACAATGTAGTCAGAGCCGATCTCCTTGGCTTTTTCGGGTGTGGTGACCCGAACCTGGTCACCGATATCCCCATCGGCAAACCGCACACCGGGGGTTACGGTAAAGAATTCTTTACCGCATTTTTCATGAACTTTGCCTGCTTCCAAAGGAGAGCAAACAACACCATCCAAGCCAGCCAATTTTGCGTTGTTGGCATAATGAAGCACCACTTGATCAATGGGTTCTTTGATCCACAGATCATTTTCCATCCGTTCCTGGCTGGTGGAGGTCAGTTGGGTTACCGCAATCAAAATGGGACGACTGCCGTCGGGACGGGTAAGTCCTTCCAAGGCGGCTTTCATCATATCAATGGTACCGGCGGCATGGAGATTGACCATATCAGCCCCAAGGCCGGAGAGAACCGCCATGGATTTACGCACGGTATTGGGAATGTCGTGAAGTTTCAGGTCCAGGAACACTTTATGTCCCCGTTCTTTCAATTTGGTCACGATAGACGGACCGGCGGCATAAAACAATTCCATGCCGATCTTCACAAAGGGGCGTTGATCCCCGAATTTTTCCAAAAAATCAAATGTTTGCTGTGCGCCTGCAAAGTCACAGGCAATAATTACGTCCTTTCCCATTAATGGGCACCTCCTATAATCTCTTTCAAATCACTGATGCCATACTGCGCCATCACAGCCGGTAGTTCATCAATGATGGTTTTACATACACACGGATCAACCAGATTGGCAGCGCCGATCTCCACCGCTGTCGCCCCGGCCAACATCATTTCGATCACATCTTTGGCGCAGGAAACACCGCCCATACCAACGATGGGAATATTCACCGCTTCGTACACCTGATAGACCATCCGCAATGCCACCGGCAAAATAGCAGGACCGGAAAAGCCCCCCATTTTATTGGCGATCACCGGTTTTTTGGTTTTCAGGTCAATGCGCATACCAAGCAAGGTGTTGATTAAACTGATGCC